>NZ_JAVJRX010000195.1:0-16131 GCF_040219735.1 Coleofasciculus sp. G1-WW12-02
ACCACAACGCAGCTATCAACATCAAAAATAGAGCGGTGGGGCAACCCGTTCTTAAAGCCAAGAGCCTCCTAAGCAGTAGCCGGATTGTCTTGGAAGCCCACACTGTACTCGGTACTCCGAGTCAGTGATGGGAGTTGTCACAATATTGCAGATGCACGCCCGGAGCATCCGCCTTCAGGAGTGGGGTATTAACAAAACCTGAGTAGAGATTTCGAGACTTAAATCTAAATCTTGATATAGACTGAGCATGATTCCTAATCCTGATTCCTCTGTGTCACCTAAATTGAAATCTTTTGGCACCATTCGACCCATTGGGGCAGCTGCCCTACAGGGTATTGCTTTTTGGGGAGAAAAATTGATGGCAATCGATGCCACAAGTGGCTATCTGTTGCAAATTGACCCCCAAACTGACAATACCAAAATTTTGAATTCATCGCCGGAGCTAGATTTTGCCGATGCGACGGGTTTAGCCATCGTGGGGGATACGCTGTGGTTGACGTCGAAAGAGAAAGTGTACTATTGCCAACTCGGCGGCGATCTGCAGCTTCAGCATTTCCTGACATTGCCCTACACCGCCAATGGTGTCGCACTTAAGGGCTCGACAGTCTATATCACCTGTCAAAAAATGGGATATATTCTGATTTACAGTCGGGATACTGGGCAGGAGATTACCCGCTTATATGCCCCAGGAATTGGCATGGAGAACATTACGGTACGGGATGAAGAACTTTGGGTTTCGGATCAGGAAGAACAGACGGTTTACTGTCTTGATCGCGCCACCGGAAACATTATCTTCAGCGTTCTGACTCCCTTTGAGAATCCCACAGGCTTAACGTTCTACCGAGATCCCCAAACCAATCAGGAGATTCTTTATATCGCCTATGCGAGCGAAGAACCCTACATCCGTGATAACCCCAACGCTCAACCCAACCACGAATTACAATATCGCGATCGCACTTTTATTCATCCCCTCTACTTTCACTACAATGCCGAGGAACGCTATGCCCTCTCCAACGGCTATTTAATTGAAATGTCTTACGTTGAGGAACTATCCCCTCTAGAAGACGTAGCCCTACAGGACGTAGAATGGCGCATCGCCTTACCCTCAGAAACCTTACGCCAAAAAATCCGCGCCATTGAACCCATTGGGATTCCCTTCACCGAAGAAATCCAAGACAATCAACGTGTGGCGGTGTTTAAATTCGATACCCTCGCCCCCGGAGAACGGCATTTATTTGGCTGGAAGGCGCTTCTAGAAGTCTGGAGTATCAAATATCGCATGACTCCCAGAGATTTAGAAGATCTACCAGAGTTGCCACTCGAATACAAATCCCGCTACTTGGTGGATGATGACGAATTAGCCATGGATAGCGAAATCATCCGCCGCGCCGCCCGTGAAGCTGTAGGTCGGGAAACGAATTTATTGCGACAAATGTATAGTATTCGCAATTATGTCTATGACCAACTCGCTTACGGAATCAAACCCCATATCGATACCCCAGATGTCGTTTTAGCGCGAGGGATTGGTTCGTGCGGGGAGTATCTCGGTGTCTTGTTAGCCCTATCCCGTCTCAACGGGATTGCCTGTCGTACCGTTGGTCGTTACAAATGTCCCGCCCATGCTGATCAACGAGACATTCCCTTACAACCTGATTTTAATCATGTTTGGATGGAATTTTACCTACCAGGATTTGGTTGGGTTCCCATGGAATCTAATCCAGACGACACCCGCGAAGGTGGACCTTACCCCACTCGGTTTTTTATGGGACTGGCTTGGTATCATGTAGAAATTGGCAAAGAAATTACGTTTGAAACCCTGACCAGTAAAGGCGTTCCGGTTAATAAGGAAGAGGTTTCTATTGGGGATCTGGCGATTAATCATGTCCGATTCAAAATTCTTGATGAATTACCGCCTCTGGGGGGATAGTTTTCAGGGATGTAGGGGCGGGTTTCACTATTATCGTTTTGGGTTCATCCAGATGTGACTCGCGCCCGCCCCAACCAAGTTTTGAGTGGGCAGCTATAAATTATGGATATGACAAAGGGCGAATATGGAAGTTATTCCAGCTATTGATTTACTCGAAGGTCGTTGTGTACGGTTATACCAAGGCGACTATGGGCGATCGCAAGTTTATAGTGAAAACCCGGTGGAGGTGGCTAAACAATGGGTTGACCAAGGGGCAAGTCGGTTACATCTGGTTGATTTAGATGGGGCGAAAGCGGGTCATCCTGTTAATACCAAGACGATAGAAGCCATTGTCCAAGCGGTATCAGTTCCCGTAGAAGTCGGGGGAGGATTGCGCGATAAGGAAGGTGTCAGCCAACTGCTTTCTCTCGGCGTTCAGTACGCGATTTTGGGAACGGCGGCGGTTGAAGATCATCCCTTAGTCCAACACCTGTGTTCTGAATTTCCCGATCGCATTATTGTTGGTATCGATGCGCGAAATGGACAGGTAGCAACGCGGGGATGGCTAGAAACATCAGAAGTTACTGCGACTCAACTGGCACAGCAAATGGCTGATTTGGGTGTATCGGCAATTATTTATACAGACATTCAGCGGGATGGTACACTCACAGGACCCAACCGCGACGCCCTGCGAGAATTAGCTAGTCATGTCTCGATTCCAGTTATTGCTTCTGGGGGTGTGAGTTCAATTACGGATTTATTGAGTTTACTGGCTTTGGAACCCTTAGGCGTGATCGGTGCGATCGTGGGTCGCGCCTTGTATACTGGCGATGTTTCCCTCAAAGAAGCCATTCAAGCCGTGGGACAAGGACGCCTTCAGGATATTCCTCCAGATTTGGGATCGTCTTCATTCGCATAAATTAACAGATGGGACGCTGACCTAGGGGAACAGCATGAACATATTCGCTACCAGAGGCGGGCCATCCCCGGCGGTAAGAGGCTTCTTCTGGCTTGCCCCAGCCAAGCTGGAGGATGATTTCCAGAATCTGGGAATTCCGATAATGTAAAAGGTTAACCCATTCCGTCATTGATGCGATCGCGTCCACATCCTCAGGCTGAATTTGACGATAGTCTTTGCCGAGACGGATACTGAGGTACAAGTCCATACCCTGAGTAACCTGTTGCCAAAACTCCAAGATTGAAACTTTGGCAGCTTTGATAATCTCTACGTCATGAGTTAATGCCACTAACTGATCATCAACAGCCGGATATCGCAGTGTTTTTCCTTTGAGGGTTAACTGTCGCCAAACAATACCCGAAACCTGATGTTGTTGCTGGTAGTGGTGAACCGCCGCTTTAAAATCTCGATAGGCACTAAATTTTTGAATGCCATCAGATTTGAGAAATAGGTCAATCACAGGATTTCCCGATGCTGAAGCGGCTAGATTCAGGCGCTGACCATTCATACAGGCGCGACGTTCCTCTGCCAAGATTTGGATCAGTTCCTTGGTGCTGTAAACCCGTGACATCAGATGTGCGATTGAGCGGAGTAGCTTGGGACAGCAGGGATGCTCCCGGTGCAGGGGAAAATTGAGATAGGTACTCTGCCAAAACTTGAATTACTTTATAATTGCATATTTTGGATACTTTTCCCCAAACTCTCACAGAGCATTAATTTTGGCTTAATTCCGTATTAATCTCGTTAATCGGTCGCCGTTTTAATTCTGGGGATTCAGAACGGGGAAGTAAGTCAAAAACCTCCCGAAAGACATCATCAACTTTTTCGTAGCTGAGTTGTCCCATTTCATTCAATCTCACCTCACCCTCTTGATCAATGAGAACGGTTTGGGGAACTAACCCTTCATAATAGTAGCCCGGTTGCATTGGGTCATCACTGGGTTTGTCGTACAGAGTATCCACGCTAACCGGGATAAAACTCGCCGCCCGTCCATAAGGCGCTTGTAACTGGGACACCACTGTAGAAAATTGCTTACAATCTTTGCTGTCATCAATGTAGAACACCAGCAAGGCAGGTTTATGGGCTTTCATAGAGTCTGCCAGAGTGACGCGGGGTGGGACGAGGGAACCATTCCCGGCATAGAGGGCAAAGATATTGCCGTCAAAGTGGTCATCATTGAGTTCGGCTAGGGCTGATGGTGTTGATAACAGCAAACAGCCGAGGACAGCAATCAGAGTGACCAGACATTGGGCAATGAGACGTTTGTAAGAATAGCGATTGGTTAGATGTTGACTGAGAACGGGTAATGAGTCAAAGGTCATATTACAGTTACAAAGTTAGTTCAGATGAAATCCCCTGTTTCTGATTATCGCTGATTGCCTGGGGAGTTCAAGCGATCGCGTGAACTAAACTGCGTTATTATCATGCCAGCGCAATAAAGTCAAATAGGTAGAATAATATACTGACTAGCCATAAATAGGTGAGCTTTGGGCGACAGCCCCGCGCTCTACCTGTCAGAGTGAGCGTCGGGAAGGATAGCCCGACAATGAAGCGGAGCGCAATTGTCAATCTGGGGTGTTCTGTTTTTCGACATAAGATTTTAATTGGGAGACAGTGACCCCTCCGCAACTAGCAATGAAGTAAGACTCATTCCATAAAACTGATTTCTTGAAAACTTTAGCTAAATCTGGGAATTCTGACCTTAAGCGACGGCTGGTTACAGACTTGATATTCCCAACGAATTTAGGCAACTCTAGCTGTGGATAATATTGAAACAGCAAATGAATGTGGTCTTCCTCTCCATTGACCTCAATTATTTTGCACTCCCATTTGCAACACAACTCCCACATTAATTTCTGGATTCGCTCAATCATTTGTCTGGTAAAGATTTTGCGACGGTATTTTGTCGTCAAAACCAAATGTGCCTTTAAGTCGGAAATCGATCTTCCGCTTGAAACAAAATCATTCTTCATCTAGTCAACGTACCTAATATAGGCTACGCTGATTCTAACAGACCAAGAAAGACAATGATTATCTCCTACCAGTACCGCCTCAAGCCAAATTACGAACAACGCTCTCGTCTGACTCGTTGGCTCGATATGCTGCGCTATCAGTACAATTGGTTACTGGCACAGAGGTTTGATTGGTGGGAGAACAATCGTAACTCCGTTAATGCCTGTCCTTTGGTTTGTAGTATTGCTCAACCAAAAGAGCAGCCAGAATACTATGGGCAGAAACGTTCGTTGGTTCAGTTGAAGCAGGAACGTCCCTGGTATCAAGATATCCATGCCCATGTACTCCAGGATGTTGTTAAGCGGGTTAACTTAGCCTTTCAGCGATTTCTCAAGGGCGATAGCAATGGGAAGCGTAGTGGAAAGCCTCGATTTAAGGGGAAGAATCGCTATCGGACAATGGCTTTCCCGTCAATCAAGGCTAACTGCATACAGGGAAACCGAATTGTTTTCCCTAAGCTGGGGGCTATTAAGTTCATCCAACATCGACCTACGCCAGATGGCTTTGTGGTGAAACGAGCGTTAATCACCAAAAAAGCAGATGGCTGGCATGTTACCTTGACTTTAGAGGACGAGTCTGTTTCCAATGCTCCCACCATAGTTATCCAACCAACAGAAGACAACAGCATCGGTGTGGATGCTGGGTTGGAGTATTTTGCTGCTTGTTCTGATGGGACTCTGGTTGAACCTCCAAAGTTTTATCGGCAGGCTGAAGATAAACTTACCACACTCCAAGCCAAAAGGGAGTTAAGACCAAAAGGGTCTAAGGCTAGACGGAAACTTAATCAACGTATTGCCAGATTGCATCAACGCATTGCTCTTCAACGCAAACAATGGCATTACGAACTAGCTGGAAAATTGCTAGACAAAGCCGATGTTATCTTCGTCGAAGATCTCAAAGTCTCCAATATGGCTCGTCGTAACAAACCCAAACAGGATGAAGAAGGGAATTTTCTACCTAATGGACAATCTCAAAAGTCAGGTCTGAACAAAAGTTTTGCCGATGCGGGAATAGCTGGATTCCTCAATGAAATCTTGCCTTACAAAGCTGAAAAAGCTGGTAAGCAGGTCATTAAAGTGAATCCTGCGGGTACATCTGAGCATTGTGCGATTTGTTTGAACCGAGTCTCTAAAACTCTATCGGATAGGTGGCATGAATGTCCTCATTGCGGTGCTTCCATGCCACGAGATCTGTGTTCGGGTATTTTAATCAAGAAAGTGGGGTTGGGCATCGCCTCACTCAAAAACGCGAAGTCTCGGAAACGGGATGGAGAAGCCCGCACTTTATCCGAAGGATAAGTGTCGGGAGTATGTCACTAGATAGCCTAGTATAAGCAAGAGCGAACCGAAAAGCTGCCCCGTCTGGGAGGAGTGTGGATGTGAGTCGATCAGTGCTAGATCAAGTGCGCCTGGGTTTATCGGTAGGCGCGGCTAAAACCGTTACCTCGTTGGTGCGAGGATTCCGTTTAGGGGCAGCTAGTGTATTACCAGGGTCAATTGCCCGCAGAATTCAACCTCATGCTTTACCGTTGCTCTTGGCACAGGTGAGGCGTGGGGTGATTCTGATTGTGGGGACGAATGGGAAAACCACGACAGCTTTATTGTTGCGGACTCTGTTGGAGCGTCAGGGGTGGCGAGTGGCGCATAATGTCACGGGTGCGAATTTGATTAATGGGTTGGTGACGGCGTTGATGGAGCATACCAATGTTTTTGGTTTGCTCGATGCCGATTATGCCATTTTGGAAGTGGATGAAAATATATTACCCTTGCTCTTGCAGGATTGCCAGCCCCAGGTGATTGTGGGCTTAAATCTATTTCGTGATCAGCTCGATCGCTATGGGGAAGTAGATACGATTAGTCAGCGCTGGATGGACGCGATCGCACCGCTTCCTGCCCAAACACGGGTGATTTTGAATGCTGATGATCCGACTCTATGTTATCTCGGTCAGCAGTTATCGCAAACGGTGCGATTTTTCGGTTTAAATGAACCTGATCGCTATCTGGAAGAAATTCCCCATGCCGTAGACTCGATTTACTGTCCTAGTTGCGGTTATCCTCTGGATTACAAGGGGGTTTACTTGTCTCATTTAGGGGACTACCATTGCGCGAGTTGCGGCTTTAAGAAAAGTTCCTTAGCCGTAAATAGTCAGGATTGGCCCCAAATCTTAATTGGCATTTATAACAAATATAATACCCTGGCTGCTGGATTAGTGGCAGAGGAATTGGGTATTGAACGGGCGGATATTTATGATACGGTTAAAACCTTCAAGGCAGCATTTGGACGAGCCGAGGAATTAGAGGTTCAAGGGAAGAATGTGCGAATTTTGTTGTCGAAAAATCCGGTAGGGATGAATGAAACCATCCGGGCGGTGCATGACATCCAAAAACAGGGGGGCGCATCGACAAAGTTAGTCGTATTGAATGACCGTACCCCAGATGGAACCGATGTGTCTTGGATTTGGGACGTGGATACCGAGAAGCTAGTGGCGTTAGGCGGAACGATTGTGGTGAGTGGCGATCGCGTTTATGATATGGCATTGCGCCTGAAGTATTCTCAATCTGAGGCAGAACCTCCCTGTGAGTTAATTATTAAAGAGGACTTACAAGAGGCGATTCAGACGGCATTGGCACATACACCAGAAAAAGAAACGTTGCATATTTTACCCACTTATTCTGCCATGTTAGAAGTGCGAGGATTGTTGACCGGACGGCAGATTTTGTGAGTTGTCCTTGGTGATGAACGCATCTGACCAAAACAGTGATTTTAGCTTTTTTATGGTAGCCAGTTCATCTCTAATAATTGGTCGAGGGTATAAGGGCAGTTTTCGGGAAAATCCACCTCATATCCGGTCTTTTGTTTCACGTAGTTTAATGCTTTTTCATAAATTTTGACTTGGTTTTCTTGGAGGTGATTTCGTAAGTTTTGGGTTAAATCTTCATTGATTTGGGTTCTAAAGCTCATAATTTCTGCTTGCCAGTGATTGGCATTATAATCATGTTCTGCCGTCCAATATTGCCAAAGTAGCAAATGCCGGATAATCTGTTCTAGAAACCTTTCAACTGTTTTTTTCTCTCGCCGACTCAAGTCTTCCAACTCCTCAATTAAATGTTCCTTGTCCAACTCATTGAATCGGTTTTCTTTTAACAAACTAATGGTTCGCGCTAACCATTGGTCATATTCAACGTCATAAAGTGATGTTAAGTTCATGTTCACCATCATTTTTACCTCTGCGAGCATGGGAAGCCTGTCATGGGACAGCACACAATGTCCAGGTTAAGCTGTTGTCGTTGGATCTAGAATGCAGGTAATTCTATTATCATAAACGACTCTCACTGACCGAACAGGACTTGGACGAGCAAAAGGGTGAGTAGAATGACGCGATCGCACGGAGTATCATCGCGCTGCGACAATCCAAGCGGCGGCTACAATTCCCCAAATCGCGTTAAACACAATAACGAATAATGGTGTTGTTATCCCAAGCTGAAGACCGAGAAATCCTTTGCTCCCTGTGGGGAAAAAGTATAATAATTGTGCCAGCGTTGGACCCAGGGAGACAATTAAACCCTGCCAAATGATTCGTTTTCTGGCGTTACCTGTAATTTTAAGCGGCACAAAAAATAGTAATCCCCAAATAGCCCCCCAAGTTAAACGCGGATATAACCAATTGGGTGTAAGGGTTGGTGCGATTTGAGCCCCAAGGACAGTGGTTAATCCTATGCTTCCAGCTATCCAGACGGCTAAACTGTTGACCAATGCGCCAATTGCCCCTGCGGTTAGATAGAGTGAGAGTTGTCTGATGCGATTCATCAGTTTCTAGCTTATAGCCTTAAAGTTTTTGTAAAATGAATTGACCTCCAGGCATTTTCCTAAGTAATACGTCACGCGGATTTTGCCCCTTGCGGAAAATTTTTCTATATAGGCGTTTAACTAGAAGCATATTTTTCTTAAACTCGCTATTTATGTAAATTGCTACTTAAAGTAGCACAGTAAAGGAAAAACAGCAGGGTTTAGGGAAAAGTATAACTAAAACTTTTAACGAGCGTGAGATTTGATTTAATATTTGTTGCTTAACAGAGCTTAACAGTCCAAAAAAATGTGAGAATTATTTGCAATAAGCAACGAAATTGCGTCGATTCAGCCATTTGTCTATACTAATAATGGGCGTTTTTTATATGCCTTTTTAGGTAAAGTCGCCTGATCGTAAGCTGAAACTGTTGATTTTGCGTCAAAAAGCTGTACTCCTCGCGCTCAGACCCGTTGGGGTTCGACCCATGTATTTTTGTAAAAATCAAAATCTTTTTTTGACAAAAAGCAGTAAAAGTGGTGTATGATTTCATGTTCTGTTTCATGACTTATGAATAAGTTATCGGTGGGGAGGGCGGGTTTTGTTGTTCCGTTAGTGGTGACTAGCTGAATTGATTCCCTAAACCCGCCCCTACAATTGTCCCTAAACCCGCCCCTACAATTGACTTATAACTTCTTTCCGTTTCCGCTCCAGTCAGGCTGTAAAACTTAGATAGACATGAACCAAAAACAATGAATCCCGAACACCTAGAACTAACCATTGGTTGGCTATACCCGACCCTGATGAGTACCTACGGCGATCGCGGCAATGTGATCTGCCTCCAACAACGCGCTCAATGGCGGGGGATTCGGGTCAATGTCCTACCCCTCGACCAGCAAACCCGGGCTGACCAATTCCACCAGGTCGATGTGTTTATGGGGGGTGGCGCCCAAGACCGACAGCAGGAAATTGTCATGCGGGACTTGCGGGGGGCAAAGGCGGATGCCTTGCGGGAGAAACTGGAAACCGGAACCCCTGGAGTGTTTACCTGCGGTTCCCCGCAACTGTTGGGTCACTATTACGAACCCGCCTTGGGTCAACGGATTGAAGGATTAGGGTTATTGGATTTTGTCAGTAAGCATCCCGGACTTGATGCGCGTCGGTGTATTGGCAATGTCGTCTTTGAGTTAACCGCCTCTCCCCTTGCCCAAGACTTAGAACAGATGCTGGGACGCAAGCCGATTGTGATTGGCTTTGAAAATCATGGCGGGCGTACCTATTTGGGGAACGTCTCCCCCCTGGGTAAGGTGGTGAAAGGCTACGGGAATAACGGCGAGGATGGCATGGAAGGAGCATTTTATCGAAACGCGATCGCAACCTATTCCCATGGTCCGCTGTTGCCCAAAAATCCCTTTATCGCCGATTGGCTGATCCAAACTGGATTAAAACAAAAGTACCAAACCCCTATCACATTGACGCCCCTAGATGATACGTTAGCTAAGCAAGCACGGGCAGCGATGTTAAAACGCCTCTCGCTGACCAACCTGGCTCAAGAACCCGTAAACTGTTGAAATAGGCACTATGCCAATCAACGGCTTAAGTTAGGCTAGAGCCAGCTAAGGCTGGGCTGTCAGTCAAGGGAATGCCATCGTTATCGTAATTCAATTCGCTTACAAAATAGCGAAGGTGAAAGCCATCGCGATTCATCCGAGGGCTGAAGCCGAGCGTATGTAACTAAGCCCTTATTTATTCGACCATTATAACGGTTGCGGGATGTAATATAGAGTACAATATATGTTAGGAGGTGATGCCAATTGTATGGATGCCAACAAGTATTATTAAAGCCGGATGAGGAATTAGCCGCTATCTTAGACTTTATCTGTTCTGAAGCGAACAAGCTAACCAACTGCGGCATATATTATGCGCGGCAATTGTGGTTTAAGCGGCGGCACTTAATTGGTAAATATGACCTGGAAAAAGAATATAAAAATCATAAACATTTCCAGGCGTTGCACTCTCAAGCTGCCCAGCAGGTGTTGCGGTCGGTCAGTGAGTCTTTTAAATCATTTAGGGAATTAACTAAGGCGTTTAAAGATGGCAAGATTCAGGTCTATTCAGAATTGCCAAAGTACCGTAAGAAAGGGGGATTAACAGTAGTTAGCTATCCCAAACAGGCATTAAGCCGAAAGGGTGGAAATCAAGCGGAAAGCGAGTGAAAAGTGGGATGTTTCGGACTGCCGCCGGACATATCATTAACGCCGATGGAAACGGGGCAGCGAACATTTTAAGGAAAGTAGAGACACAGCTAAGGTTAAACTTAGCCAAGGTCTGTAGGGCGTCATTGACTGCGCCATCTAGATTATTTATCTGGAACTCTAAAAAGATAAAACGAAGGGATGGCGTTTTAACCCGTCCCGAAGTATCCTTTTAGAATCCCTGGTCATTTATGCCAGGGAGAAGTCAAGCTTAAGAGAAAATTGCAAGCAGGGATATGACAGGAAAAGTAATTGATAGCAGTACTACAGGGATTCTGATTCTCCTACTCCCAATCGCGTTTGTATTTGTCCTGTTGTTTAAGACGTGGCCCTATCTGCTTGCGCTTTTGATCGTGATTATTCTGTTGAAAATTTGGCAGCAGTATCGGTGGCTGCAATGGAGTAAACAAGTCAATCCCTTCTTCAATCAGTTAATCAAAGACAATCAGGGTTGCTTGACGCCCCTAGACTTGTCAATGAAAGCGAATATCTCTGGAGCAGCCGCACAGCGATACTTGGATAGAAAGGCAGAAGAATTTGGGGCGAAGCGTCGAGACTACGAGGATAAAGGCATCGTTTATTACTTTCTGACTGCCAATGCACTGGGAAGTATCTTTGAAAGTAGTGAACCGCTACCGGAACAAGAGTATGAATCCTTGACCAATCAAGCCCCAAAGCTGGTTCAATGGCTGATGGAGGATGAGATGGATGAGGAGTCGAGTCCTTCGGAGTCTGAGACTGAGGCAGAAGACATCCAGGAAAAACCCGAATCTCCTCAACAGAAGCCATCACCTCAAGCCAATGATCAGGATACAGAGACTCAGGCTTTGATTCAGGCAGAATTAGCCAAGCGACTCGATGTGCATTCGAGTACTATCGGCAAGCGCAAATCTGACCCAGATTTTGCCCAATGGAGTCAAAGTAAAGATCCAGAAGGAGTCGCTTGGGAATATTCACCGGAGACGAAGGAGTTTTTGCCTGTGGAGGAAGATTCTTAGTCATCATTTGTCATTCGTCATTTGAGAAATAGGAGTAAGGATAAAGACGCGAGTTTATTTAATGAGCAGCTCTCAACCCAACCGAAGAATAGGCGATCGCGAACCGACAGTGTACAATAATCCATTTGGGCTTCATACCATAAAATTATTGCCATGAAGATTGTTCAACGCCTAATTGTGTCTACCCTAGCGCTGTTTTCAGTGACCACACTTCAGATTGCCGCAACAGCTAGACCCCTGAACGAATCGGAGCAAGAAGTCGAAGCTCAGATTCGAGCGGTTATTGAAGCCCAAGACAAGGAGGGCTATCGATTGGTATTTCCGCGAACGGTAGCTAGACTCTCTAGAGGAGCGCAAGCACCAAAGACAGTCTTTCTATCGCCCAATCGAGAGTACAGTTTCGTTGCCGTTTGCGATAAGAGTTGCGAGGATATCGATTTGATTGTAGAAGATATGCAAGGCAATGTGGTCGCATCTGATATGACCGATTATGCCGTCGCTGTTGTCCCTTTTGTTCCCCCCGCAGAGGATAGGTATGAGATTAATGTAAAAATGAGTAAATGCTCGTCTAGGAACAGAAGTTGTGATTTTGGTTTAGGCGTCTTTGCCAAGTCGAAAGATTAAATCAGAGGGAACAGAGAACACTCAACGGACACCTAGCAGGCTACGTCTGGAACATTCGCAATCTGTGACACACCGCGTTATCAAATTGTACTGGCTTGAAGGCATTATCTAAGTTAACCGTCGTTTCCCCAGCTCCCCCAGCTCCCCCAGCTCCCCCTGCTTCCCCTGCTTCCCCAGCTCCCCCTGCTTCCCCTGCTTCAAGAGTTCCCCATTCCCCGTTCCCTTTAAGAACAGCTTATCGACAGGCGAACAATTTCTGCATTGCGGTGGTATAAGGCTGAACGATTGATTTTTGCTGAGTGTCTAGGCGGATGATAATCTTTTCTACAAGCAGTTTAACCATTTTTTCCACTAATTCCCAACTAACGTTCACACTGGGATAAACCATTTCACATAAGGGATAAAGTTCCTTTTCCATCGCTGCCATATTCTGTTCCAAAACACAAACCCAAAGGTAGGCTTGAAACATCTCGACATCGCGGATACTTGAGGCTTTTATTTCTGGAGCATCCAGTTTCCCGCGACGGCTGCGATAATTGGGATAGAGTTCCAATGCTTTGCGATAAACTCGTGCGGCAATTTCCTGACTTTTGGGTATGAGTTGCTCGACTAAGGCTAATATAGGAGAATTAAGGGAATGTTGACCCGCCGCCGCGCATACCCGTTGCCAAGGAATACAAACTTGCTCTTCAATAAATTTGAAGTAGGGAGAGAGCAATAACTGTTCGGGTAGGCTTAACCGATTCAGCAAAACCTTTGAGCTCAGATGAAACTGGGTACTCATAAATCCCAGAGCCTTCTGATTACTAGCAGATAAATGTTGCGTCTGAAATTGCATTAATTCTGGGGTGAGAATGGTAACGAGGGATGATATTTCGGGTAGCTCTAATTTGGGCATGACTGAGACTTTATATAAATCGGTCGAGATATCAACGGCTTCCACCTGAGATAAGGCAGTGATTAAGCCGGAATTCGGTGACTGTTTTTGATAGACGGATAAAACCTTCTGATAAACCTGTGCTGAGGATGTGGCAATACCCTGGGATTCGGTTAAGTTCACAACGTTGGGAATGTAGGAGAAGAGAATACTCGTTCGGATACCTGCACATTTGCAGTGAATTTCTATCAGTTGAGAGAGTTTACTCGCGGTTTTCTCTCGCCCTTGGCGAGAGGCGGCTTCCATTAACTCAGTTGTTGTGCATTTGTGGGTGGTTAATGAAAGCGTGGATAAGTCAGGGACATAGCGGGAAGCCCAAATATTAAGCAGGCGTTTAACCGTGAGACTTTTTTCTAATGGGGTTGTTACCAGCATGAAATACTCCTAGTCTGTGGTGAGGATATTCAACAAATCGGATGATTGACATCCGTTGAGCCTATTGTTGGCTGGTAGATCCCTTTGGCAAATTCATACCCGTAGGCATTTTTACCTGGCTATCCCTGCTTTCTGAACGGGTGAGAAAATTTTGCCCTGAAGGTCTATGCTTGCGTTAATGTAACAGTCTTAATGTTTAGTATAAACGCAAATATATGAATTTATGTAAACCTTTTTTAAAGAAATACTTTGCCGTCGTCCAGAGGAATTAAATCCTCAATCGCATTCGTCACCAAGAGGGGAGTTATCGCTGGCTGGCGTGGAAACTTGTCCCTGGGGATATTACACCGTTGAAACAGGCAGAAGCGGAAATTCTTAAAGCCTATAAAAGATCCTTCTCCCATGGCTTACCCCTTTTTAAGGGGAACGGGAGGGGGAGCTAATAGGCAAAACAGTAACATAAGCTACAAAATAATTTCTAGGATAACTTATTACTTCTGACAATCGCATTTCAGGGGAATCCTGCGTTATACTGCTCAAGATTTCGCTAGTGAGTACCCAGGAAAATAATGGATCAAATGTCTCTCACTGTCACTCAAGTCATTCAAGCCATCCTTGCACCCGCCGTGATGATTTCATCCAGTGGTTTGTTCTTCTTAGGATTAAATGCGAGACAGTCTTCCTTATTAAATCGCATCCGGTTATTGAACAACGAGAGAAGAATTATTGCGAAAGAGTTAATGCACCAAGGACAGTTCGATTCGGGAGAAGATATTCGCTTTTTAAGTTTAGAACATCAACTGAATAATCTGTTACGCCGCGCCTGGTATGTTCGGAATTCAACCCTTTGCGACACATTAGCGGTTGTTTTTTTTGTGTTGACATCATTTGCCATTGCCCTCCATTTTTTTATGGGGATAACCTTACTGGCACAATTACCCATTTTTTTGTTTATTACTGGAATGTTTTTAGTGTTAGTGGGGGTAATTTGTTTAGCAATTGATGAAGTAATCGCCTATTCGGTAATTTTACTGGAGGTTCAAGATAAACAAGCCGTTGGGTTCAATTTATTCGGCAGGTTGAGTGAACCCAAGCAGGGAGAGCAGAGTAAAATCTAAAAAGAGAAAAGAAGCGTCTTTTCCTCTGCCTTTTCAGGTGAAAGCGTTGGTGACAAAATCTGCTAGGGTTGATGGCGAATAGATATTTGTCGAATCGATTCAGAGGAGTTCGCTTTGCTGTCTACTTTCCCCCTACAACTCAATCCCTATCTCCTGTTGACGATTCACTGCATCATCGGCATTATCGCGGCGCTCCTGGCTCGACGCAAGGGGTTTGATTTTCGCCGTTGGTTGATTATCGGGTTAATTGGTGGTACACCTGCGTTGATAGCCGCGCTAGTTGTTAAGCCAAAGCTGTAGGGATTTTAGCTTTCACGGTTGAACCACCATCACCATCTGTAGGGGCACGACATGTCGTGCCCCTACAAGGTTTCGTCTAGAATAGTCATTAATCTAGTTAATAATTCCCCTACCATCGACTTCCTAACGCCATGACTGGATCTGAAGTTCTCATCGCTCAAGCGATTAGCGGAATCGCTGTTCCCGTTTTCCAAACCCTCTGGGGACAAGGCGGTAAAGTTCTGGGATTATTTGGCAAAACTCTGGATGAAAAAGCCAAACAAGCGATTTTTAAAGCTTCTCGGCAATATGCACAGAATTATACAGAACGTCATGGCATTCTGAAAGTCTTAGGAATGCGAGAACCTGTTTCCTTGGAATCGGTTTATACAACAGTGCAATTTTTGGATGACGCCGCGATTCAGAGTTTTGAATCGGTTGAAACCCCTAGAAACTGTCTATCGGAAAGCAAAACAGCGGAGTTTTCAGTCTCAAGATTGCCCCAAGCAACCCGGAATTACTGTCGCTAATCAAAAGCAATATTTGATGGTGTTAGGAAGTCCCGGTGCGGGAAAGTCTACCTTCTTGCGGCGGATGGGATTGGAAGCGTTGAAGGGAAAGAAAGGACAATTTAAACACGCTTGTATTCCGGTATTGATTGAACTCAAGGTGTTTAACCAGGGTGATATTGATATTGAACATAAAATTGCTGAAGAATTCCGCATCTGTGGGTTTCCCTCACACCACCCGCATTTCTCACAAACTAATTTGAGAAGCTAATTTGAAGGGGAAAAGTAGAAGTTTTCATGCGCAGAATAGAAAAATTCCAGATTCTTCAACAAAATTAACCTGAAATTGCTAACTCTTACCCGACGCATTCGATA
>NZ_JAVJRX010000196.1:0-4569 GCF_040219735.1 Coleofasciculus sp. G1-WW12-02
CTGCTCTAGAACCGAAAAGTTAAACAGTTTTAAGGTCACTGAAACAGTGCTTTTTGGATAGTTACCGACCGATAACATTGGCGAAGCTAACTTTACCCGAAAGGAGACTGAGGCAACCATACCTCATCGGAGGGGCAACCATACCCCTCCACCCCCGAAAGGGGTATGCTTCTTAAACCGCTATCGCGTGTTCATCCCCGGTCTAAAGACACGGGGTTTCCCACAACGAAGGAGTTTTTATGATTGTTGCATTACTCTATCTAGCTTTAGGTGGACTCTACCTCGTAGTCGTTCCTTTGGTCACGTACTTTTACCTAAAACAGCGCTGGTATGTAGCTAGCTCCTTTGAGCGTAGCTTTATGTACTTCCTCGTCTTCTTCTTCTTCCCTGGATTGTTACTGTTCAGCCCATTCCTGAACTTCCGCCCCAAGAAGCGTCAGATCCAAGCTTAATCTACAAAATGCGAAGAATTGATGCGATCGGAATTTCCATCGGCGTGTTTGCGGCTGGTGGTATTATGTATCTCCTGTTGCAGGTTGCTGGTTTAGACGAGATGAAAGCCGGGATTTGGAGTCAAGCACTCTTAGTCGGCGGTTTACTCGGCTGGGTATTCACCTATCTGTTCCGAGTGGGTACTCATAAGATGACCTATAACCAGCAACTGCAAGACTATAAGGATGCTGTCTTGCAAAAGCGCCTCGAACAGATGACCCCAGAAGAACTTGCCCAGTTACAAGCGGAATTGGAACAAGACTCTGAATCAATCAACCAATGACCAATGAGCAATGACCAAAATTTCCCAGTGCTTCGAGACTCTACGCCAGCGCTCTGAATGCGCCTTTATTCCCTTTATCACAGCAGGTGACCCGGATTTAGTCACCACGGCTCAAGCTTTGCGAGTCCTTGACAAATCGGGGGCAGACATGATAGAGCTAGGTGTGCCTTATTCCGATCCCCTGGCTGATGGTCCGACGATTCAAGCGGCGGCAACACGAGCATTGAAACGGGGGGTAAGATTGGATGATGTTCTTGCGATCGCGCAGGAGGTTACCCCCGATCTAAAAGCGCCAATTATTCTATTTATGTATTACAACCCCATTCTCAACCGGGGGATTGAAGTCTTTTTAAAACAAATTGCCGCCGCAGGGATAGCCGGGTTAGTCGTGCCGGATTTACCCTTAGAGGAAGCGGAATCGCTGATCCAGCCTGCGACTGAAATTGGGATCGAAGTGGTTTTATTAGTCGCACCCACCAGTCCCAAGGCGAGAATTGACGCGATCGCGAAAAAATCTCAGGGCTTTATTTACCTCGTCAGCGTTACAGGCGTCACCGGGATGAGAAGCCAAGTTGCATCCAGTGTCCCAGATTTACTCGAGCAAATGCGGGCGGTAACGGACAAACCTATCGGAGTCGGTTTTGGCATCTCCCAACCCGAACAAGCGCGACAGGTGAAACAGTGGGGTGCAGATGCGGTAATTGTGGGTAGTGCTTTCGTGAAGCGTTTAGCTGAAGGAACACCTGCTGAAGGATTAAAAGCGATTGAGGAGTTTTGTCAATCCCTCAAGTCAGCGATTAGAGATTAGCCTTCTTTTTATATTTTGCACCGTTGTTGAGCCTTTGGATTTTAGATCGAATTTCTAAGCGTGGCGTGATTTGCAGAAGGCTTATGAATTTCTCTTTGAAGTAAGTATGAAAGCTAGGTATTTAAGAGGATTATAAAAATCCAATCGTACTGCTAGAGATCATTATTTTCACAACAAGAATATTGTCCAGAAGTGTTTTGATGAGCTAGAAGTAATTAAAAGCCGCCTTTCATGATTTCCACTCAACGTATGGTTAACCTTCCCACTCAAACTGATCCCCCCCTTTCACCTCGGCAAACCTTACCCACAATGTATGATTTACCGAGTGACAACCCGGAGGAACCTGGATTGCCAGACGAGTTTCATTTTTTACAACCCTTATTTTTATTTCTCACCTTTCAACCCGCTAACTGGAATCCAGAGTTGGTATTTTCGGCTTGTGATTTGAATCTTTACTATGATGTTAACCATCCTAAATGGTACAAACGCCCCGATTGGTTTGGCGTGGTGGGAATACCTCGGTTGTATGAAGGGCGGGATTTACGTTTAAGTTATGTGGTTTGGCAAGAAGCAATCAATCCTTATGTAGTGGTGGAATTATTGTCTCCCGGTACACAAGAGGAAGATTTGGGTCGAACGGTGCCAACACCTGGAAATCCACCGACAAAATGGCAGGTTTATGAGCAGATTTTGCGAATTCCGTACTCGATTATTTTTAGTCGCTATACCAATGAAATTCAGGCATTTCATTTAGTCGGGGGTCATTACGAACCGATGAACATGATTGATAATCGTTTAGTGATGCCGGAGTTAGCGTTAAGTTTAGGGTTATGGCAGGGAAGTTTTCGAGGAATTAACCGTTTGTGGTTGCGGTGGATGACACTTGAGGGAGAGTTGATTTTAACGCCGGAAGAAGAGGCTGTCGAGGCGCAAGAACGGGCAGTTGCGGAACGGGAAAGAGCAGAACGATTAGCAGCACGATTGCGGGAGTTAGGGGTTGAACCTGATGATGTCGAGTAAACTGAAGTTCCCCCCGTCCAGATGTACTACAGGGGACTGAACTCCTACTGCATAAGCATTTTAGCAATTTAGCCCCCTCAAATCGTACCCATGTATATTTAAGATTTTCTTAATAGTCTTAGGAGAGAATCTGTGAGACAATTGTAGTCATGTACATCTCCTCGTGTTCCGAACAGAAATTCTCCACCCGCCGTATTACTTCGCGAGTCTTACCGCGAAGGAAAGAAAGTGCGCAAACGTACCCTAGCTAACCTATCTAAATTGCCGGATGAAGCAGTAGACGGCTTAAAGATTCTCCTCAAGGGAGGCAAAGCCATTGAAGACATAGAGGAAGCGTTTAACATAGTCCGTTCTCGCCCTCACGGTCACGTTGCTGCTGTACTCGGAACGATAAAAAAAAAAGGATTAGACTCGATTATCAGCGGTGAAAACACACGTAACAGACGATTAGTGCTATCGATGATAGCGGCAAGGATTATTGCCCCCAGGTCGAAACTAGCCACAGCGAGAGGGTTACAAGAGGCAACTAAACTGTCCAGTCTAGGAGAACGATTGGGATTGTCTGGGACAGATGAAGATGAACTCTATATAGCCATGGATTGGCTCCTGTCTCGGCAAGAGGAGATAGAAAAGAGTTTGGCAGCTAAACATCAAGTAGAAGGAACATTAGTCCTCTATGATGTCAGCTCAACATATTTTGAAGGAAAAACTTGTCCTCTCGCCAAATTCGGGTATAATAGAGACAAGAAAAAAGGGAAACTCCAAATTGTATTTGGATTATTATGTAACGCTCAAGGATGTCCGATTTCTGTCGAAGTATTTGAAGGAAATACAGCCGACCCCAGTACATTAACCCAACAAATAGAAAAAGTCCGCACTCGGTTTGGATTAAAGAAAATAATCTGGGTGAGGGATAGGGGAATGATAACACAAGCCAGAATTAGAGAAGACCTAAAGGAAACAGCAGGAGTAGATTGGATCACCGCGCTGCGTTCAAGCCAAATCCGTAAACTGGTGAACCAGTCCTACATTCAACTATCTCTATTTGATGAAAGAGACAAGCGCGGAAATTACCTGTGAAGACTATCCGGGAGAGAGATTAGTCGCCTGTCGAAATCCCTTCTTAGCTGAAGAAAGAAAGAGAAATCGCGAAGAGTTATTGCAAGCCACTGAGCAGAAATTAGATAAAATAGTCAGCGCCACATCGCGGCAAAGATGTCCCCTAAGGGGTGAAGCTGAAATTGGACTGAAAGTCGGTGAAGTAATCAACAAGTATGGTGTGGCTAAACACTTCAATATCCAGATAACTCCTGATAGCTTCTCTTACCAAAGAAACCGAAAAAGTATCGAGGAAGAAGCGACATTGGATGGTTTGTATGTGGTGAGAAGTTCCGTAAGAGAAGAAACGTTGAACGCTCTTATAAACTGTCAAAGCCTATAAGAGCTTATCCAAAGTTGAGCAAGCATTCCGCAGCTATAAAACCATTGATTTAAAGGTGCGTCCTATCTATCATCGTAATAGTGATAGAGTCAAAGCCCATGTTTTCTTATGTATGTTAGCTTACTATGTAGAATGGCATATGCGCCGTTGTTTATCACCAATCTTATTTGATGAAGATGATTGGGAAGATTCCCTTGGGTTACGCGAAGGAATTGTTAACCATTCGACGAAGAGCGATTCGGCAATATCCAAAGCCCAAAGGAAGCGGACAGCCGATAATTTACCTGTGCATAGCTTTCAAACTTTGTTGGCTGATGAGAGGCACGATTGTTAACAATCGTATTCAGTCTAATATTCCAGGTGTAAATTTCGACTTTGACAAGGTAACAGAACCGACTCCGGTACAAAGAAAGGCTTTAGATTTATTGGGCGTAAGCCTGATATGTACCCAGTGAAGCCAAAAGTCAAATCGTCCTAAGCCAAGATATGCATACGGTGTAGCGATTTGTCAAAGGGGAACTTCAG
>NZ_JAVJRX010000197.1:0-38728 GCF_040219735.1 Coleofasciculus sp. G1-WW12-02
GACTGACACGCCATTCCCTATCAGCTCCAAGGCACGTATTCGTATGTTTTGACTATAAGCGATCGCCATAGCTAGTAGACCTGATGAGAAGTTGTACATTCTTTATTCTAACTTGTAACTAGACCAGCGCGAAGCGCTATATGTTGCAAAATAGGGTTGTGTGGCGAACATTGTAGAGATGTTTCGCTGGAACGTCTCTCTCTATCTGATAAGTATATTTTTAACGCAGAGGGACGCAGAGGTTAACGCAGAGGAACGCAGAGGAGGTTAGTGGAGTTGTGCGACAATTTTATAGAATTGAGGAAACAAAGGGAAGCACGATCAACTCTTTGCCAATGACATAACTAAATGACAACTAGCGAAATTCAGGGATTACGGCTAATCTAACACACCAGCCTTGAAAATCTGGTCAGCGTCTAACTCCAAGTCAGGAAATGTTGGTGACACCACATAATCTCCCCGTCGAAACTGTCTCATCTCGTAAGTTTCTCCCTTTAAATCGCAGATAGTAATCGTCGATTGTTTAGGAGAACCAATAAAAAATGTTCCACCTAAGCCCAGATAATCAACAATCCAATATTCTTGAATTCCCAAGGCTTGATAATCATCCACTTTGCGGGCATAATCGTTTTGCCAATTTGTACTCACCACCTCAACCACTAATTTGACTGAAGTTCCCAGTGTAATAATCGGTTCACGTTGCCATAACGGTTCATCGCGTAGGGCAAATCTATCTAAGACAATAACATCCGGTTTAAAGGCGGAAGATTGACCTAAGGGTTTAATCAGACATCGCATCGGGATAAAGTAGGGTTGCTTAAGATGAGCGATGGCTAGGTTCAACTGCATGTTAATAAAGCCCGTTACCTGTTCATGGGAACCTGTTGGCTCCTTGTCAACTAATTCTCCATCAATTAGTTCATAGCGAGGATGATCTCCGTATTCAGCAACAAACTCGTCAAATGTTAGTGATTTGGGTAGGATTTGAATCATTATAAACGACCTGAAACTACGCTACCTGTAATATTTTTACTTTATCCTAACACTGACCTATAAGCCTTAAACCGCCTTGGGTTGAAACCCAAGACTAAAAGCTCAAGCCAGCTAAAGCTGACTGGATAAGAGTTTTAGCCCATTTTAATGCACTTGATTGATGACTTTGGAGGGCGCGTTTTGAATAAACGTTATAATCGACAGCGAAACGAGAAACACTAAACCTGCCCCTACAGATTCAAATTTCATCATTCATGACTGATCTGATTCTCTTCTGGCATCGCCGTGATTTACGAATTTCTGATAATATGGGGCTGGCTGCGGCTTGTCAAAAAAGCCAGAAAGTGATAGGAGTTTTTTGCCTTGACCCAGATATCCTAGAACGCGATGATATAGCCCCAGCTAGAGTCACGTACATGATTGGCTGTTTACAGGAGTTACAACAACGCTACGCTGAAGTTGGGAGTCAATTATTAATCCTGCATCAAAACCCTACTCAAGGAATTCCCGCCCTAGCTGACGCCCTCAACGCCAAAGCGGTATTCTGGAACCGGGATGTTGAACCCTATGCCCAAAGGCGCGATCGCACGGTACAAGATGCCCTATCTGAAAAAGGGATTGCGGTTGAAATTTTCTGGGATCAACTCTTACACGCCCCCGGAGAAATTCGCACCAATTCCGGCGATCCTTACAAAGTTTATACCCCCTTCTGGAAAAACTGGAAAGACCAAGCCAAAGCCGCCCCTGCTGAATCCTTAAAAAATCCTGAAGGACTCACCGAAACGGAACAGGATGTGGTGAAAAAGGTTGGCACAATTGAGTTACCTACGGCTAAAGATTTAGGGTTGACTTGGAACAATCCCCTAATCCTAGAACCAGGAGAGAAAGCCGCGAAAGAGAGACTAGAGGAATTTTGCGATCGCGCCATTGACAAATACCAACACCAACGCAATCTTCCCGCAATTGATGGCACATCCCGACTCAGCGCCGCCCTCAAATTTGGTGCGATCGGAATTCGCACGGTTTGGCAAGCTACCCAAAGGGCTATAGAGCGCAGCCGTAGCGATGAAACTCGTGATAGTATTCAAACCTGGCAACAGGAATTAGCTTGGCGAGAATTCTATCAACATGCCCTTTATTTCTTCCCTGAATTAGCAACAGGACCCTATCGTGATACTTTCCAAGATTTCCCCTGGGACAATAATCAAACCTTGTTTAAAGCCTGGTGTGAAGGTAGAACGGGTTATCCTATCGTTGATGCTGCCATGCGCCAATTAAATGAAACGGGATGGATGCACAACCGTTGTCGGATGATTGTTGCCAGTTTCTTGACTAAAGACTTGATTATTAACTGGCAGTGGGGTGAAAACTCTTTTATGCAAAAGCTATATGATGGTGACTTAGCGGCTAATAATGGCGGCTGGCAATGGAGTGCATCCAGTGGAATGGACCCGAAACCCTTGCGAATTTTTAATCCAGCGACTCAGGCACAAAAATATGACCCGGATGGAGAGTATATTCGTCAATGGTTACCGGAACTGAGTTCACTGGATACAAAATACCTGGTTACGGGTAAAATTCCCTCAGATGAATGTTCGAGTTGTGGCTATCCTGAACCCATCGTGGATCACAAAAAGCGACAGCAAGAATTTAAACAGCGCTATCAACAGCAAAAAGGATAAAGCAAAAAGGATAAGTTATTCGTCATTCGTCATTTGTAAATTCTCTCCCTCATCTCCCTCATCTTCCCCATCTCTCCCCTCTCCACTCCCCTGCACCTGGAGTCCCTCCGCACTTCATCAGGGGACATCCCATGGCATAATGGAGGGCATTTGCTCAACTCACACACTCACTGGGTACAGCACAAGCAGATGTACCACCTGCTTTATGGCAGTGTATACTTTATCGTTCATTTCTTCGGGAGCGCAAGGCTAACGTGAAGATTTTGGTGGTTGGCAATGGGGGACGCGAACATGCCCTCGCCTGGAAACTGTTGCAATCTCAACGCATTAAACAAGTAATCTGTGTTCCTGGCAATGGGGGTACAGCAACAAACCCACAGTGTCAGAATCTGCCCTTACGAGTGGATGATTTTGCCGGAATTGCCCGGTTTGCTTTGGTTCATAATGTTTCTTTAGTGGTTGTTGGTCCGGAACTCCCTTTGGCGTTGGGGATTACGGACTATTTGCGCCGTCAAAACTTGGTGGTTTTTGGTCCCACGCAAGCGGGTGCCCAAATTGAATCGAGTAAGGCTTGGGCAAAAACCTTAATGCAGTCGGCTGGCGTTCCCACTCCTGGGTTTGTTATGTTTGCCGATAAGGATGAGGCGATCGCATATCTGAAAGAGCAAAGCGCCCCAATTGTGGTCAAGGCAGATGGTTTGGCAGCCGGAAAAGGGGTTACGGTGGCTCAAACCATTGAGGAAGCGGTGGCGGCGGTTGAGTTCTTGTTTAAGAATAAGTTTAATGCCGTGGTCATCGAAGAATGCGTCACGGGTCAAGAAGTATCTGTTTTGGCACTAACCGATGGCATCACCATTCGTCCTTTATTACCCGCTCAAGATCACAAGCGGATTGGTGAAGGCGATACGGGACTCAATACGGGAGGGATGGGCGCTTTTGCTCCCTCTGTCTTGGTGAATCCTAGCTTGATGGCACGGATTGAGCAAGACATTCTTCAACCCACGGTTAATGCGTTGCAGGAACGAGGGATTGACTATCGCGGCGTTCTCTACGCGGGGTTAATGATTACGCCTCAAGGTGATCCTACCGTTCTGGAATTTAATTGTCGCTTCGGTGACCCAGAAACCCAAGCGATTTTACCGTTGCTGGAAACGCCTCTGCACGAGTTGCTCCTGGCTTGTACAGGGCGGAAACTGGCAGAATTTCCCCCAATTAGCTGGCAACCTGGGGCGGCGGCTTGTGTGGTGGCGGCGGCTCAAGGGTATCCGGGTGCTTATCAGAAAGGTCATGTTATTAATGGGATTGAACAAGCGCAGGAACGAGGTGCTACGGTTTTTTGTGCCGGAACTCAGTTTAAGCAGCAACAAATGCTAACCGATGGTGGGCGCGTCTTAGGGGTGACAGCAACAGGCGAAACATTAGAAGGCGCGATTTCAGCCACTTATCGTGCGCTCGACTGTATTGAGTTTGAGGGAATGTACTATCGTAAAGATATCGGTCATCGCGTCACCCAAACCTAACCCCTGTCAGATCGACAGTTGTACTCAAGAGCAGGAACAGGGAGACAGAAGATGTTCCAGACGTGTCATCCCACGTCTGGGAGCCGAGGAGCCGAGGAGGATATGGGAGTTAACTCAAAACTTCCCCCATCACCCTCTCCTTGCTCAAAGCTTCAATTTTTGAGAGAATTTAATATAAATTAAGGAAACTTTTCCGTTTAATGCTGATTAACCAATTTTGCAGGCTTTGCTGAAAACCTTCCGAGAAGTACTGGCACGGTGGTGGTCGGAGTTTACTCTCCAGACCCGATTAATGGCGGCGGCGACCTTAGCCGTCTCCCTGATTATGAGTGGCTTGACCTTTTGGGCGGTCAACACGATTCAACAAGACGCCCGAGTGAACGATACTCGTTTTGGTCGGGATTTGGGTCTACTGCTGGCGGCTAATGTAGCGCCTCAGATTGCGGAAAACAATCTGACAGAAGTCGCTCGCTTTTCTAACCGTTTTTATAGCAGTACCTCTAGCGTGCGCTATATGATTTACGCTGACGAGGATGGCAGAATCTTCTTCGGCATCCCCTTTTCTGAATCAGAAGTTCACAATTCTCTGACGATTCAACGCCGAATTCAGCTTCCTGAAGATTATGCCAAAAACTCAGACCTACCCATGGTTCGGCAGCATCTGACCCCAGACGGGGAAGTTACTGATGTTTTTGTTCCTCTCACCCATGAAGGCAAGTATCTGGGAGTTTTAGCCATTGGCATTAACCCCAATCCCACAGTTGTCGCTTCCTCGAATTTGACCCGGGATGTCACCATTGCTGTGTTTATCTCGATTTGGGTGATGGTGATTCTGGGCGCGGTATTTAATGCCTTGACGATTACACAACCGATTAAAGAACTGCTAACGGGTGTCAAAAATATTGCCGCTGGGAACTTCAAGCAGCGCATAGACTTACCTCTGGGAGGAGAACTGGGAGAACTGATTTCCAGCTTCAACGAAATGGCAGAACGCTTAGAGCGCTATGAGGAACAAAATATTGAGGAGTTGACCGCAGAAAAAGCCAAACTGGAAACCTTGGTATCTACGATCGCGGATGGTGCTGTATTGATCGATACCACATTGAACGTGATTTTGGTCAACCCGACGGCGCGGCGTCTTTTTGGCTGGGATAGTCATACCCTGGTTGGCGAAAACGTGCTGCATCATCTACCGACAGCCGTAACCCTGGAACTAACGCGACCCCTGTATCAAATTGCTGGCGGCGAAACGACAGGGGAACGGGAAGGAGAGGAGTTTCGCATTACCCTGAGTGAACCTACACCTCGCACGGTTCGGATTCTGCTGACACGGGTGTTTGATCAATATCGCGAGAGTATCAAAGGCATTGCCATGACAGTGCAGGATATTACCCGTGAGGTTGAACTGAATGAGGCAAAGAGTCAATTTATTAGCAATGTTTCTCATGAACTGAGAACACCATTATTTAATATCAAGTCATTTATCGAAACCCTACACGAATACGGCGAAGAATTGAGCGAAGTAGAACGGCAAGAATTTCTGGAAACGGCGAATCGAGAAACCGACCGTTTAACTCGTCTGGTTAACGATGTTCTGGATTTGTCGAGACTGGAGACATCTTGCCGCATTTATCATTTTGAACCTGTAGACGTGGCAGGACCTGTGGAGCAAACCCTCCGCACCTACCAGCTTAATGCCCGGGATAAAGGGATTGAACTGGTTCAGGAAATTGCGCCCCAAATGCCTCTTGTGTTAGGGCATTATGACTTATTGCTGCAAGTCTTTGATAACTTGGTGGGCAACGCGCTGAAATTCACAGAATCTGGTGGACGAGTGGTGATTCGTACCTATCCCCTAGAAACCAATCCCCATCATCCGGATGAAATTCCCCAAGTTCGGGTGGAAATTTCTGATACGGGTATTGGGATTGATTGGGAGGATCAAGAAGCAATTTTTGATCGATTTTTCCGCGTCGAAAACCGGGTGCATACCCTAGAAGGTACAGGTTTAGGTCTTTCTATTGTCCGAAATATTGTGGAGAAACACCACAGCCGAGTCTATTTAGTCAGTGAAGTGGGGATTGGTACAACCTTTTGGTTTGACTTGGATGTGTGTACAGAAAAAGAGCAATCTGAGCAGCTCTCAGAAGACCACTTACTGACATCAGAAGACCATTTACTCTCAACAGAGACGGATGAGACAACCGCATCGGTGACCTAATTTTTCACTGATTATAGACATGACGATTCGGATGGCACAAGAATCGGATATTCCGGAACTGGCACAATTGTATCAAGAAACGGTACTCGCGATCGCGCCGCATTATTACTCTGATGAGCAAACTCATAGCTGGGCGTCGTTTGCAGCAGATGGTGTCAGGTTCCGCGAGTTCATTTTGTCAGGGACAACATTTGTGGCGACAGATGAAACCGGGATTCTCGGCTTTGCCGGGATAGCCGATGATGGTCATATTACCTCAGCCTATGTCCGGCGCGATCGCATCCACCAAGGGATTGGTTCGACTCTAATGCAAACGCTCTTGGATTATGCCAAAAATCACAGGATTGAGCGCTTATATGCAGAAGCCAGTGAGTTTAGCTTGGGGTTGTTTAAAAAATATGGATTTCATGTCTATGATACGGAAATTGTCGAGCGTCAGGGTGTGGAATTTAAGCGTTATTTAGTTGAGCGTGGTGTAATCAAAAAGGATTAGTAATCCCCTTTTGCCACGGCGATTAAAATCGCGGCTAGACAAACAAAGTCCGCCTACGCGGACTAATGAAATATTGAAAACCCGCGCAGGCGGGTTTGGTTTGTGTAGCTGCGGTTTCAACCGCCCAGCTTGCTTATAATCCTGGACAAATTCATTAAAATCAAAGCTATTGGGCAAAATATCCGGATTCGACTGGGCAATATTTAAACTATTCTGGACAAATCCCAAGCTTTTATCTCCCATCTTAAACAGCTTACGGCGTTCTTCAACACTCAGATTCACCAAGAATGAGAGTTTTTCCTCAATGGTTTTGATAGCGGCTTTAATCGCTTCTTTATCTTCGTCCGAAAGCGTAGCGCTAATATTTTGGTAGGGCATAATCGTTATCCTGAAAAGATTCTGTGAATAGATGAGCTAATCCAGATTCAGTCGGTGCTAGGGTTCAGTGATGACAGATAAGCCAAAAGATAGATGACTGAATACTGACGTTGAGTTCCTCTATATAATAGGATGCCAGTTTTTTGGGCAAATTGCCCAGTCGAAGCTTACAGGTTTGTCAAGTCGTGTCATAGTTTGTAGTGGACTGACACAGTTAAAATTGTGGAATAGATTTTACCATTAAATCGGGCGCACGCCGTGCGCCCCTACATCAGGGATAATTCATGGGGTAGGGGCACGATATTATCGTGCCCTAATCTAGCGGAATTCAACGGGGTATCAACCTTGGGGTAAATAACTGTAAGTAAATCTTTGGACAGAATTTGACATTGTTGGATACCTTGTCTAAGCGTTGTTCTGTTATAATGACCGCAGGAGCGAAAACCAAGCTAAAAAAATTAGGGCTTGAGATCCCGTAACAAAGCTTTTAAAAGTAGCGCACCTGTAAGGCAGGCGGTTAAGAAATCCAGCAACCTTAATGGCGCTGAAAATAACGGAGTAAAGCAGCGAAGTTTCTCAAATTACTACAATTACAGTCTTTTAGTAGGGCGAGTTTCGTCCGATTTTAAGCCTGTGGACTGGTGGAGTGCCGACACCGCCAGGGTGAAGCTCCGAAGCAACCCGGATGATGTCTAACAATATCCAATGTTGTCTAGCTTTGTCCAAGTGTTGTAGAACGGTTAAACCAATTCCCAATCCCCATCCTCTACTCTCCACAAACGGGCAACCGCTCCCGCGCTTGCGGATGCGTCGCCAGATAATCCTTGAGCCAATCACAACCCTGTGCCAAGAGTTCATCTAAATGGCGGTAACCTGGCTTTAACACGACTTTATCCTCTTGAATCAAGGCAATGGTGCGCCCATCGGGGCTGATAGTTCCATAGCCTGCAAATTCAGCCATCTGTCTCCCTTGCAAGTCCCAGAGATGGATGGTTTCGCCAGACGAGCCAGTCAGGATTTGCTTTCCATCACGGCTGAAAGCTACAGCTATAACCCCACCCTGATGCCCGGTTAATTCCTGAATTAATTTACCTTGGATGTCCCAGAGGCGAGCTGTTTTGTCATCTGAGCCAGTCAGGATTCGCTTTCCATCTGGGCTAAAGGCTACGGCTGTGACCGAATTCTTATGTCCAGTTAAATTTTGAATTAAATTGCCCTGGATGTCCCACAGGCGGGCGATGTTGTCTCCTGAGCCAGTTAGGATTTGCTTGCCGTCGGGGCTGAAGATTACAGCATTGACCCAACCCTGATGCCCGGTTAATTCTTTAATTAAATTGCCCTGGTTATCCCACAGGCGGGCGGTGTTGTCTCTTGAGCCAGTCAGGATTTGCTTACCGTCGGGACTGAAGGCTACAGCATCGACCAAATCCTGATGCCCAGTTAATTCTTTAATTAGATTGCCTTGATTATCCCACAGGCGGGCGGTGTTGTCTACTGAGCCAGTCAGGATTTGCTGACCATCGGGGCTTATGGCTACAGCTATAACCCCACCCTGATGCCCGGTTAATTCCTGAATTAAATTCCCCTGGTTATCCCACAGGCGGGCGGTGTTGTCTCTTGAGCCAGTCAGGATTTGCTTTCCATCGGGGCTGAAGATTACAGCATTGACCCAACCCTGATGCCCGGTTAATTCTTTAATTAAATTGCCCTGGTTATCCCACAGGCGGGGGGTGTTGTCTCCTGAGCCAGTCAGGATTTGCTTGCCGTCGGGACTGAAGGCTACGCCCCAGACTGCATCCTGATGCCCGGTTAATTCTTTAATTAAATTGCCCTGGATGTCCCACAGGCGAGCGGTATAGTCTCCTGAGCCAGTCAGGATTTGCTTACCGTCGGGGCTTATGGCTACAGCGCTGACTATCTCCTGATGCTGGAATTGATTGCGTTCCCAAATATTATCTAAAATTGTCTGGAGTGCCAAAAGTGGGCTAGTGGCGGGATACTCTTCTAAAGGGCGACCATCTTTAACCCACTCTTTTAATTCTTGCCCCGCCTCCATGGCTGATATCAAAGCTTCTAATTGTTGATACTCAAACTGTTTAATCGCCGCCACCCCAGCTCGCTCTAACCGAGTCCCTGTCTGAGCTTCTGCCAGCTCCGCTTGGGCTTCCTGTTGTTTTTTCCTAGCATCAGCTAACCGTTCCTCTGCCTCTTTCAGTTGCTGATTTGCCCGTTGAATTGTCTCTCTGGCTTCTTGATTAACCCGCTCAAGTTCTGCTTGCGCCACGGTTAACTCTTGCTCGACTTGCTGCTTGCGCTGTTTAACAACCTTTAACTGTGCCTCACTCCGCCGTCGTCTCTCCCGTTCCGCCTTCAATTCGGCAACAATACCAAACCCTTCCTGCTGGCGAATAAACCCGACTAAATAATCATGCACCAACTGATATCTATCCTCTGGCTTTTCCGGTAACAAAACCACTAACCCAGAATCGACAAAAATCTTCAGCACCAACTCTAACTGCTGACTATCCATCACCCAATCTAAGGGTAATGCGGTTAACTCCGATACCAAATCACGACGAGTCTTCAGCGGACGAGTATTCTTCTCATCCGTCAACAAATACAACACCAACTCCCCGACTCGTTGATTCTCTTGCCCACAATCTTTAATCACGGCTTCTACATACCGCTTTACCAACTCATCTTTTGTCCCCCGTTGGCGATACTCAGCCAGCGTATTAATCTCCTCCGCTTGTAATTGCGCCCCGACAATTTGCAACTCAATCGGGCGCACCTTCCCCGTATCCCCAGCTAAATCCTGCACCAACTGCTCGACTAATTCCGACTCCAGATGAAACTGCGATCGCGCCGTCAACTGTTCAATAATCGCCTGGGCATCCTCTGGGGCAAAATCCCCCAACTCATAGCGATTACTCTTATTCAGAATATCATTATTAATTACATCAATCCGCGCCAGACGTTCACACTCCAACAGATAATGGAGATAGTCTTCCCGCAGGGATAAAATAACTTTCACATCGGGGAGATTTAGACAATCACTGAGGAACTCAAAAAAGGGTTTTCTGGCGGCAGTATCCTGACAGACAAAGAAGAATTCTTCAAACTGATCAAAAATCAATACCACTAACCGATGGCGCTGCTCATTTTGTCGCAATTCTGCCAGGATAGCCCCTTGTTCCGGCGAATGGAATTCGCGGCTAGACAAACGAAGTTCGCCTGCGCGAACTAAATCAGAATCAGTCAGTTCAGAACCTGCGAAGGCAGGTTTTGTTTGTGTAGTTGCGGTTTCAACCGCCCTCCTTTCTAACCCCTCTACTTAATCGCAAATGCTTTTAAATAGTCCTTTTGATTAAAATAGAGCCGTTGCAGTTCTTTTAAACTGTCACTATAAACCTGGGGATTAGCCTGGGGATGGGTTTCAACTCTAACCCGTTCTAATGTCTCAATCGCCGACTGAATTTGATTTAATCCTTGCTGGGCTTTGGCTAAGAGGAATAGATATAAACTATGTCCCTGAGCCGGTACATTTGTAGAGACGCGCCATGGCGCGTCTCTACACTGTAATGCCTGATTTGCTAATCGTTTCGCCGCTTGCCAATTCCCTCGCGCCAGCGCTACTTCGGCTAAAAAGCCATAATCCCGCGCCTGTTGTCGCTCAATTCCATAATTTTGATGTAATCTTAACCCATTTTCCGCTAATTCCTGTAACTCATCCCACGCTTCTAACTGTCGTAAAACCTCCCCCAATTCCCCGATAAACCGCGCCACTAAATCCGGACGTTGCGCCGCCTCAAATACCCCTAACCCCTGCTGAAAATAGTCCCTCGCCTCCTGCCAATAGCGCCGTTTTTCTGCCCGATTCAACTGAGCTTGACGCCAATAACAGAACCCCAATTGAATCCAGACAATCCCTTTCCGTTCAGGATGATCTTTCGGCGGGGATTGCCACAGGGAAAGGCACTGTTGATAATGAACAATGGCGTTATCTAGTTTATCCTGAATATAATCCTCCCTCCCCCAAACAAACTCTAACCCTGCAGTTAAATCTGCCGCTAATTCTTCACCTCGCCCTTGTAAATACTTCAGCGCTAATTCTAATTCAGGAATCGCCACCTGATTCTCAGCAAATACCGCCTCTACCCCCCGATTCAGGAACTCAATCAACGCCTCTGGGGTTAAAAAAAAGGAAATGGGAGGAGCGCCCCAATTATATAAATCCGGTGCCAACCGGACTAATTTTTTCAGTACCTCATCCGTCACCCAAATGACGAGGGGAAACTTAAATTCCTTTCTAAATTCATCCCGCACTTGATTCATTGCTAGGAGCAGATTATCTAAATCTTTAACATTCTCTAACCCCAAAATCATTAACACAGCGAAACAGCATCCCTAATAAGTTTCGCACATGACCGCCACTAATGCGACAAAAACGGTCTAAGGTTTCCCCATGATCAAAGATTTGAGTGACTAAATTGCAGCGTTTCTCTGGTGTCACCTCTGGAAACGCCCTGACTAAAATTAACTGCTGTAACAGCGCAATTCCCTGCTCGCAATCCCGCCCATCTCGTAACTGAATCGGCACCATCGGTAAGATTTTCGGCGCAATTCCCCCGCCAAACCGATTGGTTAAGGCTTGAGAATCATTGGAGAAAATTAACCCCAATGGGATAGTATAAACTAGATGACAGTTGAGTTTCCCTAACTGTTCACCGCGATCCACAAACAGATATTCCGGTTGAGTACGTCCTGAATCATTGCGACGATCCTGAACCCGATCTAAGTTATCAACAATGACTACTAATCCCTGTTTTCCTTGGCGTTTCAACTGTTCCGTTGCCCGGGCTAATATTTCCTGGTTCAGGGAGTCGAGAATCCCACTGGTACGCGGTTCTAAATATTGGCGTAAGCGACTACGAAGCTGGGGGCTTTCTTTGGTTTTGGCAGTAATTTTAGCCAGGTTCCCCGGTAACGAGAATCCGGCTTCCAGAGATAACTCGATGGGGGTTTGCAGAAAATCAGCAATCTCCTGAAAGCGATCGCGAAAATATCCGGGTTTAAGCTTAATCCCTACCGTTTCCAGACTTTCACTCACCTGACGCGCGATCGCGAGTAAAATATCGGTAATATCCACATCGGTCATATCCAAGTCTTGGGTAGACTCAAAATAGACTACATGAAAGCCTTTTGCCTCTAAGTCGGCTTGTAAGCGACGTAACTCCGTAGACTTACCACAGCCAATATGTCCCGTAAACAACTGACAAGTCGCTTGATTAAGACACGAACGCAAAACAATCGTCCGTTCCAATGCTTCAATAATCTTACCACCCCGAACTGAGGCAAAATCAATATAATACTGCTTATCTTCAGGATTCGCGATCGCGAGGGTTTTACTCGGATCACAAGCGTCAAAGAATCTCAAAAAATCTAATTCCATTTTTTCACAATAGTGTGATCGCTATTGATAGCAGGTTACAAGTGAACCGCAGGCTTCAAGGAAAAAGTACCCAAGGATAACGGTAAGCCAAAGTACCTAGCGATTGGAAATCGCGGCTACACAAACAAAGCCTACCTCCGCAGGCTGAATTGAGTCCGCGCAGGCGGACTTAGTTTGTATAGCCTCAGACTTCTAGTCTGTGGGCAATTTGCTACGGGATTTTCCCGATTGGGCATAAAAAGCGATTTAATTCAAAGTGTAACCACTCACGAGTTAGAGAGTAAAGTAAACACTATACTAACAGCAACCAATCCCAGTAACCCGACTACGGCTGGGTGACGCTGACACCACAATTTTGCCCCGTGTAAGGGACTACGACGCGGCATATAAATCGGTTCAGGTTCCAGGATAGACTGATCTTTATCCGTGTAAAGGGTGCATTCCTTGGCATAAGGACGTTGAGGAAACGTACAGGTATCATCGGCATGATAGAGACAGGTTTGACACAAATACTCCTGCTCCACGGCTTGGTGTAAGGTAATACCTGGATGACCGTAGGCTTTGAGAATCATGCCACAATGAGGGCAAGTAATTTCTTGATTACTGATGGATTGATGGCAACGGGGACAACTAGACATCAGGTCTAACGTTAGCTGGGTGTTTGAGGAAATTTTCTGACTTGATATTCACTCGCCTGAATCATCTGATAATCTTTGCTAAACTCCTGCTCAAACCGCTTTTGGGTTTTATCCAACTGCTCTTGTGGAACAGCTTCCCACTGTTGACGGCTTGTCCAACGAATGATCAGAATGACCTCCGCAGGAGTTTCTGGCTCAATCCAGACTTCTTTGCTGATGAATCCTGGACAGCTAGCCAGCATGGATGTCCAGATTTCGGCATCTTTCTGAATAAATGTTTCCCGAAGTTCGGGCGAGACTCTAACTTTAAGATACTCAATTACCATAACTAGGTACTTGCGCTTGATCGGATACTGTGCAACTGAGGCAAAAACGAACACAGCAGCAGTTATGGGCAAGATAGCACACAATGGAACTGGAGGTGGGAATCAACCTCCCTTCCCCTATCCTGGGGTTAGCACCGAGTTACAGGAACAGCGTATGGATAATAGAGACTGGCTGAAGCAGTTATTGATGGTTGGTGTGGGCACAACGTCCATGGTGGCAGACAAACTGCGAGAAGTTAGCGATGAATGGGTAAAAGATGGAAAAATTAATCCAGAGCAAGCCCAAGGATTCGTCGATGATATGGTGCAGCAGATCAAATCGGAGCAAGGTAACTTTGAAGTCAACATGGAACGACAGCTACGGAACCTGTTGCAGGAGTTAGGTGTCCCTCGCCAAACGGAAGTGGATGAATTGCGCGGGCGCATTGATCGATTGGAACGTCAAGTGCGGGATCTAGAAAATAAGCTGTGGCGTCGATCAAACATTGAATAGGAGGACAGATTTTGAGAGATATTCTAATCAGCTTGGGCGTTATTATTGCCTGTGGATTGTTGTTGGTGATGACTCAACTCAGTCGAGGGAGTGCAACAGCCGACGAACTCAACCTCACCCAACCTCAATCCCTAACCCAAGTCACCCAAGCTAGCCCCATCCCTGACAATCAACCCATTGCCATGAATACAGATTCCACTGAAGCACAGAACACAGATCAGGACGTTGTCACCACACCATCGGGTTTGAAATATGTCGAACTCAAAGAAGGTGACGGCGCACAACCCCAAAAAGGTCAAACCGTTGTGGTTCACTATACGGGAACTCTAGAAGATGGCATCAAGTTTGATAGTTCCCGCGATCGCAACCGTCCTTTTTCCTTTAAACTCGGTGTAGGACAGGTGATCAAAGGCTGGGATGAAGGCGTTGCCACGATGAAAGTTGCCGGACGTCGTCGTCTGATCGTTCCCCCGGAATTAGGGTATGGTTCCCGGGGTGCAGGTGGAGTGATTCCGCCTAACGCAACTCTAATTTTCGATGTGGAATTGCTAAAAATTAGTTAGAAACCCGTCTAACCTCTCCCATTGAGCGTTTAGCCTTGGGTTGAAACCCAAGGCTGTTGGTTGGTAAGACTACAACCGTTCCCGGTTCCCTGTTCCCTGTTCCCTCTCATCGCTGATTGCCATGGGCGAGATTGCGGAAGCGAGTATACTGAGGGTCGAAGATTAACTTCACCACGCCAGTTGGACCATTGCGATGTTTGGTAATAATCACTTCAGCGATCCCTTGATCTGGCGTATCCGGATTATAATACTCCTCCCGGTACAACATAATCACTAAGTCCGCATCTTGCTCAATCGAACCTGACTCTCTCAAATCGGACATCATTGGTCGCTTATTGTTCCGGGCTTCTACGGCTCGACTAAGCTGAGATAGAGCAATCACAGGAGTATTCAGTTCCCGGGCTAACCCTTTGAGAGAACGGGTAATCCGAGACAGTTCTTGGACTCGATTTTCACTACCACTCCCTTCCATTAACTGCAAGTAATCGATCAAAACCAATCCCAGCATTCCCCCTTGTTCTGCTTGGAGACGCCGCAGATTTGATCGCATCTGCATGACGCTGGGGTTAGGCGTATCCTCGATATAAATGGGTAATTCTGATAACGTTCCCAGCGCTTGGGAGAGAGGTTCCCATTGATTTTGAGTAATTCGCCCCGTTCGCAAATAGTTACTTTCAATAGTCGCCTCGCTAGATAAAAGCCGCTGGACTAATTGCGCCTTGGACATTTCTAGACTAAAAATTGCCACAGGAAATTTATCGGCAATATTGCGAGCCATAGCCAACGCAAAGCTAGTTTTTCCCATTGAGGGTCTTCCCGCAACAATAATTAGATCAGAACGCCCAAACCCACCCGTTAACGCATCCAAGTCATAGAAATTAGAGGGTATACCAGGTAAGGCAATCCCTTCATGAAGGGTTTCTATTTCCTGAAAGGTTTGAATTAATGTCTCAGAGATTGGCACTAACCCTTGTTGCGGGCGCACCTGAGTCACATTAAAAATTTTCTGTTCTGCTTGATCAAGAACAAAGTCCAACTCTTTATGCGTCTCGTAACCCAGTTGAACAATCCCATTTCCCGATTGGATGAGCTGACGGCGCAGGTACTTATCCATCACCAACGCCGCATAGCGGTCAATATTGACGGCTGACACCGTGCGTTCAATTAACTGCGCTATCTTGCTCTGACCCCCCACCTTGTCTAATAATTTATGGTCATACAACCAAGAGGTAACGCTCATGAAATCCGTTGGCTTACCTTCATGATGCAGAATGAAGGCAGATCTATAAATTTCTTGGTGAGCGCTAACGTAGAAGGCTTCTGGAGACAATAAATCCACCACTCGACTCATGGCTTCGGGGTCAAGCATGATCCCGCCTAAAATCGACTCCTCCGCCTCAATGTTTTGAGGCGGTATAGAGCTACTGATGGTTGAAAGATTAAAGTCTAGAGCCATCGCCAGAGATAGCAAGTACAACAATGTAGCAGAGGGCAGAGGGCATTGACATCCTCCCCGGCGTAAACGCACAGGGATTCCCGCCATCACTGACGAGGCTTCCTCTTTCCGCGACTCGGCTTACCTTGAGGAGTCTCCTCACCAAGGCAGAGGTCGATGTCTCCAGAGGCGTGACTTCCCGTGCGCCCCACGGTACGCAATGCTAATTCGAGGATGTTGATGGCGGCGTTCCAGTCTCTGTCAATGACAAACTTGCAATGAGGGCAGCAATGCGTTCTCATCGACAGAGACTTGTACACTTTCTCTCCACAGTTTGAGCAGTTCTGGCTAGTGTACTGGGGAGGGACAGCGACTGTCGCCACTCCAAACACCTTGCCGAAATACTCCACCCACTGACGAAAAGTAGACCATGCAGCATCAGAGATGGACTTGGCGAGTTTATGGTTTTTCACCATATTCGACACCAACAAGTCCAGCCTTCGGCAAGCCGCTGGCGCGTCTACATAGGCTACCAAGTCGTTAGACTGGACTACGCATCTGGCCAACTTGACGGCGAAATCTTTACGTTGCCTACTTACCTTGAGGTGCTTTCTACCTAACCGATTTTGAGCCTTCTTTCGGTTATTGGAACGTTGGCGTGTCTTAGCCAGCCGACGTTGAAGACGCTTGAGGGCTTTCTCTGACTTTCTCAGATGTCTGGGATTCTCCACCGTTTGACCATCAGAATCGGTGTAGAAATGATTCAGTCCAACATCAAGCCCAATCGTCTTCCCTGTCGGTTCCCGTTTCTCTAAACGTTCCAGGTCGAGACACAATTGAACGTAGTATCCGTCTGCCTTGCGGACAACTCTCACCCGCTTAATCTGCTTCAACTGATAGAAATGCAAGTCACGAGTTCCCCAAATCTTGAAGCTACCAGCCTTAAATCCATCAGTGAAGGTGATAGTTCTTCTATCATCTGATAGATTCCATCCTGAGGTTTTGTACTCGACCGAATCGCGAGTTTTATGCTTCTTGAATTTGGGAAACCCTTTGTTGCCTGGAATATTCTTTTTACAGTTGTCGTAGAAACGGGCAATTGCTGACCAAGCTCGTTCCGCAGATGCTTGACGAGCCATTGAGTTCAGTTTCTTAGCCCAAGGAAACTCTTTGGCTAGAACAGCACAATATGCGCTCAGTTCATACCTTCCAATTCCCTTGTTATCCATCCAGTATCGCAGGCAACTGTTACGAACAAACCTAGCTGTACGAATGGCTTCGTCTAGCCGTTCATACTGCTCCTTGGTTCCTTCTAACTTTGCCTCGAATACCAACATATTACGCTCAGTTACTTGACGTAATCATACCACAGTTTTTGAAGCCGTCCTATAAGGACGGGGCTTTAAACCCAATTTCTCCGGTAAAACCCGCCCCTATATCCGGAGTAGAGACGTAGCATGCTACGTCTCTACATCGGGGCAACGTGAATTTCTATAACCGCCGTAACTTCTGGATGCAGTTTGACTTGAGCTTTATAGAAACCCAGCTTGCTGATATCGGGAAGCGTGATTCCCCGACGATCTACCTCTTGGTTCGTCGCTGCTTGAATGGCTTCTGCTACATCGGCTGCCGTAACTGTACCAAAGATTGCCTCTTGTTCACCCACTTGCTTACGGATGGTAAAGCGACCAATGGTTTCTAATGCCGTCTTACGGGCTTCAGCTTGCTGCTTTTCTTCGAGTAAACGTTGTCGCTCTTGTTCTTTGCGCCGCTCAACTTGCTTGAGAATGCCAGCAGTGGCTAAGGTTCCAATCCCATGGGGAATCAAATAATTACGAGCATAGCCAGGAGCGACGTCCACCAGTTCGCCAGTTTTGCCTAGCTTCCTAACGTCTTGATTTAAAACTAACTGTACACGTTTTGCCATTGTCTTTTTTGGGTACGGGCTGCTTAACTTAAATACTGATGCTTACTCAGAACTCCAATTATACGAAAATTTGGGATTCGTGTAGAGACGTAGCATGCTACGTCTCTACACCCTGGGTTAAAATTGATCCTTCATCCCCCGCAACCGGGCAAAGGTTTGTACTGGTTCTGTACTGTTCACAGCTTCTTGGAGTGTCGGTTGTTCCCAGCGCAAAAAGGGATTCGTCAGTTTTTCGACGCCCAGTAGGGAGGGTACTGTTGCCTCTAAGCGCCGACGAGCCGCTTCAACGTCAATATATCGGCTGTGGAGGTCTGGGTTGTTGGGATCAACGGTTCGGGCAAATTTGAGATTTTTTAGGGTGTATTCATGGGCGCACCACACACGAGTATTGTCTGGTAAAGCTCGTAGCTTGCTCAAGGAATCAACCATCTGTGTGGGTGTCCCTTCAAAAAGTCTGCCACATCCTCCGGCGAATAAGGTGTCACCACAGAATAATTCACCGACTTCATCGCTGGTGACAGGGGGAAAATAGTAAGCGATATGCCCGCTAGTATGACCGGGAACAAAAAAGACCTCAGCCGTGCGATCGCTAAACTGAACCTGGTCACCCTCTTGTAAAAATACCTGTTGTCCCGGAATTCTGCCCCGATCTTGGGTTCCGCCATAGACACACACCTCAGGGTATCGCTGGATTAACTCTCGATTTCCACCCACATGATCCCAGTGATGATGAGTGTTAAAAATTGTTACTAACTCTGCACCCAGTTTTTCCAGATGCTGCCATACAGGTTGAGCCTCGGCTGGATCAACGACAGCTGCAATGTTCTGTTCGGGTTCATGCAGCAAAAAGATATAGTTATCCGAAAGGGCTGGTAGTCTATGGACTTGCATATTGAATCGTTTCTCCTCAGAACAGTCTGTTATCAATCATTTTCCGTATTTAGAGATAAACCACCTCAATGGCAAATCGTCTGATTATGCCGACATTCTGAATAGGCATTAGATTAGAATGGAGCTACGAAGGAAGCCTTGAACCTTCATCCTATCTCTACTGCCGCTTACTCAGCTTTAGATGACGAACCTCGGTTAACTAGGCTATCGTAAGTCAAGAGTATAGGTCACCACTAACAACGACTAACCGCCCATGGCAGGAACTGTTCAACGCCCCTCTAGTCCCGCGATCGCCCAAATTGTTGATCGAATTCTCGATACGGGTCAATTGAGTCGTTTGGAGTATCTTCAGTTGGTTACTACGATGCTTTCTGACTATAAAGTTACTGATGAAGAACGTAGTTATATCAATCGTGTATTGGATGAACGGCAAATGGGACGACTACAGTGGATCAGTTAAAAAAAAGCAAATCATTGAAACCAAAGCGGAAAATTTCATTAGTTGTCAGTGACTTATCGAGCAGTGGATCTGGCAGGTGGGGCGGAGCCGTTCGACCATTTTTATTGTATAAAGCTCTGCAAAAACTTGATTATGAAGTTGAAGTTATCGGATTTGTTCCCCACGAGCAGCGTCAAGATAGTCCGCCGCCAGAAATTCCGATTGTTACAATTCCAGCCTATAATTACCCAAAATTTATTATTTCAGTCAATAATTTAATTAAACATATCCAAGGAAATATTATTTATGCCAGTAAATTAAAACCAACCAGCTTTGGTGTTGCCCTCATTCAAAAGTTTAAAACCCGATGTCCTGTTCTACTAGATATAGACGATTGGGAGTTAAGTTGGTACGGAGGCGATGACTGGACATATCGTCCTAGCTTCAAACAATTCGCTAGAGATATTCTCAAACCTGAAGGCGCTCTCAGAAATCCGAATCATCCTGTTTATTTAAGATTGACAGAAGGCTTAGTTTCCCAAGCTGATGTAATCACAACTCACACCCATTTCATGCAAGAACGTTTTGGTGGTGTATATCTCCCTCAGGGCAAAGATACTACAGTATTCGATCCCAGTCAGTATAATCCAGAAACGAGTAGAACACGATATAATCTGTCTAACTATCGAGTTATCATGTTTCCAGGAGCGCCACGACCTTATAAAGGTGTAGAGGATGTTTTGCTCGCACTCGATCAATTAAATGAATCTGACTTAAGGCTTGTAATTGTTGGGGGTAGTCCATACGATGATTATGACCATCAACTTATGGAAAAGTGGGGACATTGGATTATCAAGCTACCAAGGTTACCTGTTTCAGCAATGCCTGAAGTCGTTGCAGCGGCTCATATTGTGGTCGTTCCTCAGCGAGATACTCCAGCCGCTAAAGCTCAGTTTCCCTTAAAACTAACTGATGCGATGGCAATGGGCAAGCCAATTTTATCGACGCGCGTTGGCGACATTCCGGAAATTTTAGGAGACACGGGTTATCTGGTTGATGCCAGTTCTCCTGAACAAATTGCTGATAAAATTCGGTGGATATTCCAAAACTATCAAGACGCCAATGAGCGAGGAAAAAAGGCTAGACAAAGGTGCATAGAATGTTACAGTATAGACAAAATGGCAGACATACTATCTGAAGTTATTAATAAATTATAGCTTTAAATATTGAATAGACTAAAAAAATAAAACTCTATGGCTTCCAATTTATTATCAAAAGTTCTTAGACGATATCCAGTACGAGTTACGACAACAGTTCTGTTGGGACTATCGGGTGGATTGTTTAACGGTATTGGTACAGCCCTAATCGCTCCGATCATTTTAAATCTTTTAGGTATAGATTTAGATTTAAAAAATGGTCCGCCAATTCTTCAGGCGATTATGTCACCCTTTAATAACCTACAGGGAAATTATCGGCTGATAGCGATGGCGGGAGCTATTGTGGGACTAATTACTTTAAAAAATATTTCTAATTATGCCAGTACATTAGCCTCCAGTTCGTTAAGACGCAGAATTACATGTGATTTACGTGAAGCAGGAGTAAAATTATTACTCGATGTAGATATAGATTTTTACTCTCGCATGAAAGTCGGTGATCTAGTGAATCGCCTGGGTACAGAAATTGGTCGAGCCGCTGGCGAGGTCAGTACCCTATTAAATATGATGGTGACTGTAACGAATGCTTTAGTATTTCTAGCCTTGTTACTGGCTCTTTCTTGGCAATTGACTTTAGCTTCAACAGTTTTAGTGGCTATTGTAGCTGTAGTCAATCAATATTCGATTAGTCGTGCCAAGATATTTGGTAAGCAGCTATCAAGTCTGTCAAAAGCTTATTCGATTGCCGTGCTAGAAACTTTAAGCGGAATTAGACTCGTTAAATCTACCGGTAATGATGAGAGAGAGTATCAGAGAATCCGAAAGCTAATTCGCGATCGCGAAAAGGCAGATTTTCAATCTCAGGCAAACAATGCGGCAATAGGACCCGTTGGTGAAGTGACTAGCATTATCGGTTTGCTGGGAATTGTGTTTATGGGACGAATATTTTTTGCCAGTCAGATAGAGGCTCTATCGGCGGTATTACTTAGTTTTCTCGTCTTACTGCAACGGCTTTTACCTTTAATTTCTCAGTTAAACAAAGCGAGGGGCTCCTTGGCAAATAGTTCTGCCAGTGTGGAAGTGGCACATGACTTCTTGCGCCAGGATAATAAGCCCTTTATGAACCAGGGTTCTCAACCTTACCATCCTTTAGAAGAAGGGATTCATTTTCAGGAGCTATCCTTTGCCTATCCGACTCAAGCGAACAAGTTAATATTAAAAGATGTTGATTTATACTTACCTCGTGGTACAACATTAGCGTTAGTGGGCTCATCGGGTGCCGGCAAATCAACATTAGCAGATTTATTACCACGATTTTATGACCCCACTGAGGGAAGTATCACCCTAGATGGAATCGATTTGCGGGAGTTTGATATCAAAAGTCTCCGCAATAATATGGGAATTGTCAGCCAGGATACATTTTTGTTTAATACCTCGGTTCACGATAATATTGCTTATGCTCGACCGGATGCTTCTGAAAAAGACGTAATTGAAGCAGCGCGACGGGCAAATGCCTTAGAATTTATTGAACAACTCCCTCAGGGGTTTAAGACGATGATTGGCGATCGCGGGGTGCTATTGTCAGGAGGACAGCGTCAGCGTCTTGCCATTGCTCGCGCTCTTTTGCAAAATCCGGATATCTTGATTCTGGACGAAGCCACGAGTGCATTAGATACAGTTTCTGAGCGTCTGGTACAAGAAGCGCTGGAGGAATTAAGTCGCGATCGCACAACTCTAGTTATTGCTCACCGCCTTTCAACTGTGCAAAACGCTGATCAAATTGCCGTCTTAGAGAAAGGATGTGTCATGGAAGTCGGGAAACATGACGAACTTTTACGCAAAGGAGGGTACTACGCACGGTTGTACCAGATGCAATTTGCTGAACATCCTCAAGCTAAACGGACAACGAATCCTGCTTTAATTAAAGCATCTCACGAAGTCCGAACCATGCTCAATTCCATGATCGGTTCTATCCGATTATTAGCGGATGACTTAGTAGATACCCCAGAAGAGGAGAATGAATTATTAGAAGAATCCTATAGTTCAGCTATCAATATTCTTAATACTATTGAACTATTTGAGAATAGTGCTAAATTTACCAAAAAATAGGTCGCCTTTTATTTGACGAAAGTATATTGATTATGAAAAAGTATTATATTTACTTTAGTAGAAAATTATCATTACAACCCGGTACTGCCCATGAAATTCATGATGTTCTTTGCGCTAATGCTGCTGCCAATTTGGGCTACTCTACTGTTTTAATCTATCCCCATGAAAGTTCAAGTGATGCAAATTTACTCAATTTAATTTCGCCTTTCAATCCTAAACCTCCTAGTGAGGAATTTAAAGAATTTTATAATACTCAAGATAAGCTACAAGTGGCGCTTCTACCTAAACCTTGGTTTATAGATAAAGGTGGGAAATTGACTAGCTTTAATACCCTACTATCCAAATACTATTTTCCGATACATATTCGTCCTCATACTCAAATCGTACACACACGGGATTGGAATTTTGCTAAAACAGCCGTCCTACAAAAAGTTCCCACGGTTTATGAACGTCACTACTATCAGGACAAATCCTTTGAACCAGAAATTGTTCATAGTCCATTTTTTAAAATTGCCATAACCCAGTCTGAAATTATCAGAGAAAGCCTGATTCAACATGGTATGCCCCCGGAGAAAGTGGTATGGCTCGATAATGGCTTTGATCCCTCCTTTCTAGCCAGACAACCTGAAGAAGCTGAAAGTTGGCGAAAAGAACTTTTGGCGAATGAACGCCAACATCTTGCTGTTTATTCAGGAGCATTGCATCGTTTTAAAGGGATTGATGATTTAATTGATGCCGCTAGGGAGTTACCCCAAGTACAATTTGCTCTGACAGGTGGAACAGAATCACAAGTTAGTCATTACCAACAGATAATTGATAATAGAAATATTAATAATGTTAAACTATTAGGCTGGATTCTTCCACGAAGTCGATTAGTGAGTGTGTTGCAAGCGGCTGATGTTTTAGTTCATCCGCACTGTTCTGGCGATGCTGCAAATTTTACCAATCCAGTTAAGTTTTTTCAGTATATGGCTTCTGGAACTCCCATTGTAGCAACGGAAATTCCACCCCTGATGAGATTTAAGGAATCTCAGATGATTGCAGCCTGGTGTCAACCTGATAATCCTACGTCCCTTGCACAGTGTATTCAGCATGTTATAAACACCTATCCGAGAAGAATAGAAGGGTATCCAGAAAGTATAGAATTTGCACGTCAGTTTTCTTGGGAAAATAGAATTGAGAAAATTATGAGTTATGTAGAGGAGCGTATGCGTCCATAAATTTTGGCTTAGCTATTAAAATACACGACTTAATTAACCTTAGAAATCAATAAGATGAAAACAATCATTATATCGTGGTTATTCAATTACTGTTTATTTCCTCTATATGTTACCTTTTTCCGGTTCTGGCGTATTCTGCGACCTAGCTATATTCAGCCTTCCTCAAGCCTAATCCTTCCCCCTTCTGCTCCAGGGAGCGTTGGCGATGAAGCTATGATGAATGCAACAGTATCATATCTTAAACAAAAAGATTTAAAAAAAATTAGTTTAATTTCTTATAAATCCAACCTAGAATGGCAAGGTTTAGAAAAAGTTGATGAAACTATTGAAATGGAGAATTATTTTTCCTACGATGATTTGCGTTCCTTAAAAACCTTGTTACGTTTTCTACCCATCGCCAGTCAATATGAAAGATTTTATTGTTTAGGTGCCGATATGATGGATGGTGCTTATTATGAAGCCTTTAACTGTAAAATGCTAAGGCTTGTTTCTTTAGCAGCTAAGATGGGTGTTAATTCGGCTGTTATAGGTTTTAGTTTCAATGAAAAACCAACTTTAGCTTCTGTTGAATCTCTACGCAATTTGCCGTCAACTGTAAGGCTATGTGCTAGAGATCCAGTTTCTCAAAAACGGTTAACGTATCATCTCAATCGTTCCATTGAACTCGTTGCCGATTTAGCATTCATGCTCAAGCCTAGTGTAGATTCGGAGATTGTATTGAAGATGTGTAAATGGATCAATGAGCAACATGATAATGGTCGAATAGTAATTGGCATTAACCCCAAAAATCCAAATTTAATTAAACCGTATGTAAATACTTTAAATACAATGTTTAATCAAAATAAGCAGCTTAGTTTTATACTAATACCTCATGATTTTCGGGAGTATAAAGGAGTCAGTGATGTAGTATTATCAGACACGATATTGAATGAAATTAATCCGGAAATTCAACCTTATTGTATACGAGTTCCAACCCCATGCAAAGCCGCAGAGATTAAAGCAATAGTAGCCAATCTAGATTTAGTACTCAGTGGTAGGATGCATCTTGCTATTGCATGTCTTGGTCAAGGAACACCCGCAGCCTGTATTACTTATCAAGGAAAATTTGAAGGATTGTTTGAGCATTTTGAGCTGGAAGGAATGACTATAGAACCCGAAACTCTATTCAAAAATGGTACATTAATGAACTTTTTAATTCCTCTAATTGATCACCGAGAAGAAATCCGACAGCATATTCAGTCTAAATTGCCGAAAATACAGCAGCTATCTCGTGCTAATTTTGAATTTTGAATGGCGCAAATATAATTCTTAAATTTAGCTCCAATTTAATTAGGACTGCTATATATAGCAGTTCGCTCTCGCGTAGTTACAGTACAAGTGTTCTAAATCCCTCCTGATCAAGCATCCCTCTCTAATGTGTAAATACACCAGCGCGAAGCGCTATAAGATATTTTTTATCCCAATTCAACTGAATGTGTTTTTTGACTTGCCACTAAATCAAGCAAAACTTCGACTTGACATATCCTTAGCTAATCACAGATGATTGTTAATTGCGTGTATATTCCTGCTCGGATCAGGTCAAGATATACCAAAAGCGGCTCAAATGCTTAGAGCGAAAGCGATTTATCGCTTCTCTACATGAGGAGGTTATGGCAAAAGCTGTCATGGTGAGTACAATTGCAAGTTCGATATGACTTACGCTTGCGTATCCTGACCCTAACAGCTAAATACGTCACTCTCAACTCGCCAACGAGCTAGCTACCTGTACGGCTACATTTAAGGACAATCCCATGAGTTACGCAATTATTGAGACAGGCGGAAAACAAATACGAGTTGAACCTGGTCGCTTTTACGACATTGAACTCCTACCCGTTGAACCTGAGGAGAAAGTCACCATTGAACGGGTTTTGCTGGTTGAGAATAATGGTGACGTCACCATCGGTCAGCCTTGGGTTGATGGAGCGACAGTTGAAGGCACGGTGATGCGACATTTTCGCGATCGCAAAATCCTAGTCTACAAGATGAAGCCGAAGAAGAAAACCCGCAAAAAGCGGGGACATCGCCAGGAAATTACCCGCCTGATGATTGATGCTATCAGTCTGAATGGTTCAGTGTTAGCGGCTACTAGCACTGAGTCCCCAGAAAGACCGACTTCTGAGACTCCTGTAGAAGTAATGGCAACTGAGGCGGAGGAGTCAGCACCTGAAGCAACATCTGAAACTGCTTCAGAATAAGAATAGGAATCCACTCACACGATTAAAATAAGAGGAGACTATGGCTCATAAGAAAGGTACAGGTAGTACCCGTAACGGTCGTGACTCTAATGCCAAACGGCTAGGGGTTAAACGCTTTGGCGGTCAAGTTGTCAAAGCTGGTAACATTTTGGTGCGTCAGCGTGGCACTAAATTTCACCCCGGTACCAATGTCGGTCGCGGCAAAGATGATACTCTATTTGCCCTAATTGATGGTACGGTGACGTTTGAGAGAAAGGGTAAATCTGGCAAGAAAGTGAGCATTTATCCAGTTGCGGCTGAAGCTGAATTGGCAACAGCTCAGGTTTAGATTTGTAGGTTGGGTTAGGGTTGGGTCTCTTCCCTAGACCCAACCTACCCCCTGAAGCTAGCTCAGTTGTAACCCAGTTCATGTTAAGATCCATTTCAATTCTGAAAATTCGCTTAGAAAGGAAGACTTAACTATGGAAGCAGCCATGCTGTTGGCGAAATTGCCTGAAGCTTATTCTATCTTTGACCCTATCGTAGACGTTCTCCCGGTCATCCCTGTCTTTTTCTTGCTGCTAGCGTTTGTTTGGCAAGCGGCTGTAGGTTTCCGTTAAACGAAGAAGAAACACTTTCTGACACAAGGGGTTGAGTAGAGGGCGACCCGATCAAATTGGGTGAATACGGTTGTTAATTGGTGCAAGGGACGGGTCGCCCCTAGACTCCGAAACACAGGATGTTTCTCTCATCCGTTGCGGATGTGAGCGCGTCCGTTCCTTAGTGTCTCAGATCTTGCACCGCCCGATTAAGAAGGATGCTTTATCTTCTTAGCTGCGTCCACCAATCGTTTTCTTAAATGCCGATCGCTCACCAAGGCGCTTGATATAGTCTGAGATAGCTGGGTACTCGCTCAGGTCAAGCTGTAACATAATCGGGATATAACTCAAATACGCTCCCACCGCCACATCAGCCACGCTAAACTGATCTCCCAACAAGAACGGTTGATTTTGTAAACGTTGCTCAAGCGGGGGAAACAATTTCGGCATTTCCCGCTCTCGACTCGCCTCCACAAAAATTCCCGGACCAAGGGTCGCATTTGCAAACAAAATCCATTGAGCTATGGTTGCTTGCTCTTCCAATCCGTTCAGGTTGCCATATTTTTGAGCCAGGTAGAGCAAAATTGCCCCCGACTCCCAAAGTGGGAAATCCCCATCCACAATAGCTGGGACTTTACCCATGGGATTAATCGCCAGATAATCCGGCTGGCGATGTTCCCCGGCTTGCATATCCAACAGCACATAGTCGTAGGGAACGCCCAGTTCTTCTAAATACCACTGGACAATTGACGCCCGACTGCGGGAGCCACCATAAAGTTTTAGCATCGTCGTTTGGGTTAAAGAACTTTGTGAGTGTATTCGTGCTGTTTAACGTCGTCTTCCTTACGCACAACTCGTATCTGATTCAGCACCCGCTTGCGTTCGATGGAGTAATTGAAATCATCGCGCATTGTACCAGGAGGAATGTGGGATTGTGCCTCCGGACGAGTTTTGTACGTGCGAGCGGCTGCGATCGCGCGGACGATAAAATCATCGCAAAAATGAGCCTCGACGGGAAATTCAGGCGGTTTTTCTGGGGTGTCACCACTGATAACCTCGCCCAGTGTAGTGCCACGCGCCATGGAATAAGACGTTGGAATTCCTTTGAGAATTGCCTCCAGAGCCGCTGAAGGAATCGGTTCCAGGATTTTTACCTCCTCAACTTCACCCTCTTGTTTCAAGAAGCAGGTGGCTAAGCCTACCACTAAATAATTATCCGCACTAACGTCAGGAGCATCCTGTAATGCTGTTGCCGTTGCCATATTTTGAGTGTCCTTAATGATATCCCAACCCAAACCAATCAGTTACTTTGGTTGCATTTTACCACCTTCTAGACTGGACATCCTTGATAGATGGGTTAGACTAGACAATCACTTGCCGGGGAATGTAAAGAAACATTGCAGATTTCTGGCGCGTTACCGTTAGCCCAGTAAGGTTGGGAGACAGAGCATCGCCAGATGGCAATAAAGATTTCAGTGCGATCGCCAGCTATATGAATTTGTGTCCGATTGTGACAATTTTTGTAGGTTCACACAGCTAGCGGAGTGAACAACACTCAGGATAGAGGGAATGACTCAGCTTCATTCACTAAGATTTCAGGAAAGCAGCTAAGCTGTGCTGTAGATTTCTCATAGAACATCAATCAGTTGGGTTGGCTGGTGATTATGAAGAGGAGTAAAGACGCCTCAGGAAGTGACACACCGACACCAACTCGCGGGGTGCAGCCAGACTTAAGGTTGATTGTAGATAGACCGCAGGTGTTGTTGGAGGACGATTATGAACACTCATGTATTTATCAAAGGCGATGAAGAGAATAGACAATGGATTCCCATGTCCCGCCGAAAACCCCAGCCTTTACCCCCGATTAAACTGACACCTCGAACCCCAGACCACCTTTCGATTAAAAGTCTACGCACCGGCGCACAACGCAAAGCCAAACAGGGAGAGTACAGTAGTGCGATCGCGCTTTTGAGTCAGGCAATTAGACATCATCCTACCCATGCCATTGACTATAACAATCGGGGCTTGATTTACTTCCAAATGGGTCAGCGTCAAAAAGCCTTAGACGATTACAACCGAGCCTTACAACTCAATCCTGAATTGGACAGTGCTTACAATAATCGCGGCAATTACTATGCTGCCATGGGACAATTAGCTAAAGCCCTGGCGGATTATGAAAAAGCATTGGATCTCAATCCGCGTAATGTTCGCACTTGGGTTAACCAAGCCATCACCTTTCGGGAATTGGGGCTTTATGACCTCGCCATAGAAAACCTCGACTTGGCTTTAATTTTGGGATGCCTACAAAACCACATCTATGCCGAACGAGGTCGTACCTATCATCTGCGGGGAGATTGGAACTGCGCTATCGCTGACTATCAACGCGCTCTCTCTCAACTCCCTGTATCAGGAACCTCAGGTCGTCTACGCCGGAAAGTTGAAACCTGGATGAGCGAGTTGCTCGATCCGTTAACCGCTTAAACTTGAATTATCCTTTGTGTACTATCCCAGGAAACTTGATCGTTATTTAGTTATCGGGCATACGACGTCGATCTTCCCAGACGACCTGACGCTGATTTGGATCAACCCGATAACTTTGATCTTGCATAACTTGTCTAGCTTGTGCCGGATCAAAGGCTTCGCCGAAGTCACTGCGGAGTTTATTGACACGGCTTTGGGTGCGTTTCACTTCAGCGCGTACTTCTTGTAACTTCGCTCTTTGGGAAAAATGATAGGGCAACAGTTGCGCCAATCCAGCGATCGCGGCACTACAAAGAATTACATTTACCACTAACTTAGCTGTAATTTCACCAGCAACGACGGAGTAGGAATGCCGCCGAGGACGACGTTCTTGGCGAGTAACCCTGCGGCGGGTTGGTAGAGGTTGCCGAGTTGGTCGAGAGGTTGGGATTGCATTCATCTCAAAAAAAACTTGCTGAAGACTCCCGTTATCATCACGATCGGTACTTTCGTAATTGACATCCTCCCCAACCTGCTAACGCGAGGATGGGGATTCCTTAAATCGCTTTAAGGGTTTCCTGTACCCGATACACTAGCACTAACCATTCAGTTACAGTGCTACCAACTGCCGGGAGCATCTGTAGGTGTGTACAGACAGATAAACTACAGCATTTTACTGCAATTATCCGGAATATCAGGGGGGCGACTCAAACCGCGTATCTAATCTACAAGACAAGGGTTGACGTCGCACCCCTTATATGTCCCAATTCCCGGTTCGATTAAGAATGAGAACTACTTATAGAGTTCCGTCGCTAAACGGAAGGCTAAGATACCGGGAATGAGCGCTACGACGAGAGCGACGAAAACTTGGGTATCTGAAAGGGACATGGTTTACAATCTCCTAATTAGACATCAATATGACCTTTAGTCTACTGGCTATTGCTCCGTTTTCGGCAGAAATTTCGGTCAACACGTTAAGATTAGTTAACAGAAGGGTCACAGTTGCCGAGCAAGAGCAGCTTACGCCCTCGTCCATACTCGAAATCATTATTCATTTCATTAATGCTGGATCAAGTTTTTAACTTACCGTTCAATCTAGGAATAGAAGCCCCCTTAGTCCTGCTGATTCTGATCGCTCTCGAAGCAGTGCTCTCAGCCGATAACGCGATCGCGCTGGCAACAATCGCTCAAGGTTTAGAAGACAAAAAAATCCAGCGACAGGCGCTGAACTTTGGCTTAGGGGTAGCTTACGTTCTGCGGATTAGTCTGATTCTGACGGCAACGTGGGTGGTCAAGTTTTGGCAATTTGAACTCCTCGGTGCTGCTTATTTGCTCTGGTTAGTCTTCGAGCATTTTACCTCAGAGGAAGACGAACAACATCACCATCATGGACCGAGATTTACGTCCCTTTGGCAAGTTATTCCCCTAATCGCCATTACTGATCTAGCCTTTTCCTTAGATAGCGTTACCACCGCGATCGCGATTTCTGACCAAATCTGGCTGGTTCTGGTTGGTGGCACCATTGGTGTGATTACCCTGCGGTTTATGGCAGGATTATTCATCCGCTGGCTACAGGAGTATGCCAATCTGGAGGATGCAGGTTACATTACGGTTGGTCTAGTCGGATTGCGACTTTTGGCTAGGGCGATTAATCCAGAATTAGTGCCGCCAGAATGGCTAATGATTACTGGTATTGCCCTGATCTTCCTTTGGGGATTTTCTCAGCGCACGAATGAAGAAGACAACTCACTACCAGAGGTTAATGAACAGCTTGACTAAACCTGCCCCTGGCACATATTTCATTACTAATATTTTTTCCAATACCACAAGGCTAACTATTTGGCAATACCCCGGCGATAACCGCACCCAAAATTGCCAAACCAAAGGCGACGCGATACCAGACAAAAATCCAAGTGTTTGAGGTTTGTAGGTAACGAATCAACCACGCGATCGCGGCATAAGAAAATACGGCTGATGATATCACTCCCACGGTGAGGGGAATGAATCCCCCCTCGCCAACTCCGGATTCTAATAAATCCTTTAACTCAACTAACCCCGCTAGAGTAATCGCTGGGATACCCAGCAAAAAGGAAAATCGGGCGGCTGTTCCTCTCTCCAATCCCATAAACAAGCCCGCTGTAATCGTTGAACCCGATCGCGACACCCCAGGAATCAGCGCCAAGGCTTGAGCAAATCCCATCAAGACGCCATCCTGCATCCCCAACTTATCGAAATTGCGCTCTTTCCTACCCATCTTTTCGGCAACGCCCAACAGCAGCCCCATAAAAATTGAAGCACAAGCGATCGCGACGGTACTCCGTAGGGGAGAATTATCAAAATCGGGAATAAATATCTTAATTAACAAGCCACAGAAGACAATGGGTAAAGTCCCCAAGCCAATACCCACCGCCATACGAAAATCGTTGGCTTGGTAATCCCTCCTCTGAATCGCTTTAATCGTACCTGTGGAAATTTGCCATAAGTCTGACCAAAAATACCACAGCACCGCAGCAATACTCCCTAGTTGAATAATCGCCGTAAATGCCACCCCCGGATCACCCCACCCGAATACCACGGGTATCACTTTTAAATGCGCCGTACTGCTAATCGGGATAAACTCCGTTAACCCCTGCACGATTCCCAGTACCAATGCTTGAGAAATGTTCATCTCGGAGGTGGATGGGGTGGTGGGTACGGCTACGTCTGTCGGTAAGGTGGTGCCGAAACTCTTCAACTGAATGATGAGTAAGGCGCTCAGGAGGCTAATACTTAAAAATTTGAACCACCGCCACTGCAATTTGATCATGTATGTCTGTAAAATTCCCAATCCCCAATCACTAATCACCAGTCACTAGCATTAATCGGCATTTTGGCATAGCTTAATCGCGATCGCAAACTTTGTGCGGTGCTAGCAGTACACTATAATAGGTCATATCCCCCTAGGGGGGATATTGCTCATGATATATTGAGAACTGTAAACATAAGTAAAGAAAATTAAAGAAATCGTGTTTCGCAATAGTGTGTTTTCTGATACCTCCTCCAACTACTCCCACCCATCCGGAGAGGTTTGGCTGTCTGGCTCAATCGGTCGCGTCCTCAGTTGCCTAGGTATAGCCTCAAAAGCCAGAGGTCAAGGCTGGTGGCTGTTTGCTGCTGCATCATTTCTGGTATCTGTACCTGTGTTTGTCCAAGCGCCATTAGTCCGGCAACTGCCCTGGTTAAGTGTAGTGTTAACCGTAGGGTGGGTATGGCTGGGGGTTAAGCTGATGGCGCGTCCTGGGATGCAAGTGTGGGGAGATTTGGTACTTGGTTTTAGTTGGTGTTGGCTAGCGGGTTCAATCTATTGGGGCTGGCTGCGGAGTGAACCCCTGCTACATTTGCCCATCGAAGCAATTGGTCTACCCTTTGCCCTTTGGGGGTTATGGCGGGGGAAAGGAGTCGTGGGTAATTTATTTTACCTGGGTTCTCTGTTCGGGACAGTTCTAACTGATGTATATTTTTATTTAACCGATCTGATTCCATACTGGCGTCAGATCATGGACGTTGATCCAGCGTTAATCACACCCATCTTGCAAGAGGCGATCGCACAAGTGCAAACCCCTTGGGGAATTAGCTGGGCGGCGGTTTTAGGATGTACACTAGGACTAGTAGGATGTGGGGCATTGACGAGAGGACAATTGCCGTGGTGGGCATTTAGCGGGGCGGTATTGAGTACAATTTGGGTAGATAGCCTATTTTGGCTAGCAGCTACACTTCAATAACTCCTAATGCATGTCTACAGTAAACAATTATTGACATTTGAGAATGTGGGCAGTGAAGTTTCCGGAATCACTCGTTTGGCTTCAGAATGCATCTACTAGGATATAGATTTAAGTTCCTGTTTATTTTTTAACCCGTCGTTGCTTCTGTGCCTGTGGTGACTCTACGATCCACTCCCTATTTACTTCTACCGACTGAGACTGGTAACCGCTACCTCCCCCTGGTGGGTAGTAACTGCTGGACGGTTGGTCGCGGAGATGATAACAATTTTGTCCTCTCAGATCGCTGGATTTCCCGAAATCACGCGATGTTACAGTGTACTGAAACCGGTGATTTCTATCTGATTGATTTAGGGAGTCGCAATGGTTCCTTCGTCAATGGACGCCGAGTGAGTATTCCGGTGACATTACGAAATGGTGATCGGCTGATGTTTGGTCAGACTGAACTGGAATTTCACTCGCCATCCGATACCCGAGATCGCGACTATAGCCAACCTCCGAGTAGTGAAACCCTAACCTCTACGTTACATGTGCGCCGCCTGATGTCGGTGATGGTGGTGGATATCCGCGACTTTACGGTTCTGACTCGCCAACTGGATGAAAAAATTCTCTCCGCCGTGATTGGCACCTGGTTTCGCCAATCGGGAAATATTATCCGCAAATCAGGGAGTTGGGTGGATAAATACATTGGCGATGCGGTGATGGCAATTTGGTTTCATGGACATAAAGGGATGAGTAAAGACGAAGCCTTGAACGTGTTGCAAGCGGTTAGCGATTTGCACAGCATGACGGCGTCGCTTTCGAGTCAATACCCCCTACCCTTCCCGCTCCGCATTGGTACGGGAGTGAATACAGGTTATGCGATGGTGGGAAATACAGGTAGTGGCGATCGCCCTGATTATACCGCCATTGGCGATACAGTTAATGCGGCGTTTCGTCTGGAGTCGGCGACGAAACAAATTGGTCTGGATATTGCTTTGGGAGAAGATACCTATAAGTATCTCGAAGAGTTAGGATACAACGAGCTGGGCTTTAAACAACATATTGTTAGCCTGAAAGGGTATGATACGCCAACCACTACCTATGCGGGAACTTATGCGGATCTGAATAAGTTTTTAGCGATTCGCTGCTCGGAAAAACTGAACTAAACTAGGTTCAACCTGTATGAGTCGCGATAACTGACATAGAAAACCTCGGCAAACTTGGCAATGACCACTGGGCGGACTTGGTCTACGGTAATATCAGGAATGAACTGGGCAAGACTACCAACGGGTTTATCGGCTATTCCACAAGGGACAATGTGCTTAAACCCGCTTAAGTCTGGGCAAACATTTAGGGAAAAGCCGTGCATAGTAATCCAACGACTGACTTTAATGCCAATAGCTGCAACCTTGCATCCCTCTAGCCAAACCCCTGTCATCCCCGTTTCGCGATCGCCTTTAAGTCCATAAACCGCTAAAACCTCAATTAAGACGGCTTCTAACTGTCGCAGATACCAGTGTAAATCTTGCTGATAATAGCGTAAATTGAGAATGGGATAGCCCACGAGCTGACCGGGACAATGGTAAGTGACTTCACCTCCCCGTTCTATACGGTAAACTTCCCAGTTGACTTCTTTTGGGTTGAACTTGAGGAAGTCTAAAGAAGCACCTTGACCTAAAGTATAGACAGGCGGATGTTCCATTAATAAGAGAACATCATCAAGGGTGGGATCGTTAACCCGTTGTGACAGGAGCGATCGCTGTTGTTCCCAGGCGATAGTATAAGGTACAAGACCTTGATTGTCGAGCAAGCATTTACGCTGCGCCATTCATGTCCTATTCTGTGAAGATAACATCCCTATTAATTATGAAAGATAAACTTATTTATTGGATCAATCAGTTATTAGTCGCTGATTTTTTCCTAGTTTTATTTAGCTTCTTCTGGTTCGCGATCGCACTCATCGGGCGAGGGGTTGGTGTTTCCCTAGGATTAGACTTGTGGTATAGCCTGTGGAATCCTGTCTTTACTCCTGCGATCGGTATTTTAATGGCAGGTGCGCTACTGACTGGACTGATGAACCAGATTACCAAGCGTTTGAATTCAGATTGAGTTTTCTTAAGTGAACCAAACCTACTATATGTTCCAAACCATTGTCAAACATCTACTTACTTTCGCCAAACGATTGGTTAGGGATAGGACTCCGACTCGGGATTGCCTTATTGGTGGGAGGAATTATCGGCTTTGAACGGGAAATCAAAGATAAACCTGCTGGGTTGAGAACTCATATTCTAGTCAGCTTTGGTTCTGCTTTCTTTACCCTGATACCCATATTAATTGGTGTGGCTGAACAAAGTGCAGATGCTCTTCCTCGCGTGATTCAAGGCATTATCGGTGGCGTAGGATTTTTAGGTGCAGGAGTAATCGTACAAGAATCTCAGCCGCAGCGACAAGGATATAGAATTCGGGGACTAACTACGGCGGCGGCGATTTGGGTGTCATCAGCTTTGGGAGTTGCGGCGGGGTGTGGGTTATGGGTTTTAAGTTTAATTTCTGCCTTATTTATTTTAGTAATTTTGAGACTGTTTAAAAAAATTGAGCCGAATAGCTAGTACAAAAAAGCTCCAAGACACAAGGCAAAGGGCATTTACCATTAGGGACTAAAACATTCTGTCAAAGCCCCAAACTGATGAACCCATATTTTCATCATCTGTGCCTAAAATTATGCCTCCGGCTGTACCAGGTACGAGTTCAATCGCTTCTACTTTATGATAATTTAAGCGATAAATAGGAACCAGTGTCTGGTTTTGCTGAAATACGATGCGGTTATCCTGTAGACTCAAAACACCTGCTACGTAAACGGCGGATTGGAAGGGTCCATCGTCACCATTATCTGAAGCCGAGGTGATGTAAACAATGCCAGCCGAATCAACCTTTACATCAGAAATATGGCGAACATTACTCACTGGAAACGGTACAGTTAAACGAGCTGAACCTTGAGGCGTAATCTCATCATTTTTCAAGTCCAAAAATCCCCAGTACAGGACTCCAGGTTCTTCAGTGTTACCCCGATGCGCCCAAACCGCGAGCAGCTTATCATTAATTTGTTGCAAAGCAAACCCTTCTAAGTTAGTCCCTTCAGGCAAATTTGGCAAATTAAATATGTTTAAAAAAGATACATCCTGATGATTGGCGCTGAGCCGAAAATGATAGACTGTTCCCGAACTGGTTAACGCCATGAATGTTGGTTCCGATTGTCCAGGAACAGCCGTGAGTGCTTCTAAATCTATAGGTAAGGGTTGGTTTGACCAGTTGAGCGGAAAATATTCAGGGGCTTGTTCGTCGGTAAGCGTGATCATCGCCAGACGCCCTTCCCCTACTCCTTTATTGTCATGAACGATTAGAAACGAGGTGGAACCCTGTTGCTGTTCTAAGAATGCCATGCCACTAATCCCAAAGAGGATACTACCACGCACAGGACGCCAGGGTTGTGCCTGAACGGGTTGGGCAAAGGGTGAAACCGTTAGTGTGATGCCTACAATGAGGGTTAAAGCTAGGGCGTTGAGTGTTTGCATTTGAACCATTATGGCAGATTCATCACCCGCTCAATCTCCCCTGGCGTCTAGGCTGAGAAAGCCTAACCGCTCACCCTTCTGAAAAAATCTGCAATTAGTTAGAGGGAGCAAGTCACTCTCCTGATAGATTCCACAACGACTATTTAGGGCGACTATGGTTTAGTACATAGCAAATAATTTCCAACCTCTATCTAAACCATCAACGAGTTAGATAGCTTAGTTTGCTGCGATCAAGATAAGCAGCAACTTTTGTTCTATAGATAGGAATAATCATGTTGAATCAAGGAGACTCCGTCCCCTTATGGACTAAACGAATAGGTACTTACTTAGGAGTGATGGCATTTGCTCTAGCCGCTTTGCTCCTTCCTGGCTGCACTACTGATAACGAGGAAATTCAGGAAGGAAAAACCAACGTTACCACCGAAGATGTTGCTGAAAATACCGAAGACATCATCGGCAAAGAGGTCACGATTAGAAACAAAGTCGAACAAAAAGTGGGTGACCTTGGCTATGTCGTACAGGCGGAGGAGTTGGGCAGCGAACCTATTCTGATCCTTAATGTTACAGAAGCTCCCTTCGATCTGCCAGAGGATCAAGAGATTCCGATTCAAGTAACGGGTGAAGTCGCGCAATTGGTAATTGCCGATATCGAGACCGAATACGGTGTAGAGTTAGGTGACGAATATGCCGAGTATGAAGCTCAACCTGTTATTATCGCTGAATCCCTCGCCCTGGCTCCGACTACTGAAGACTTAGCGGAAGCGCCCACGGGCTATTTCGACAAAGTTATTGCTGTCGAGGGTGATGTTAGAGATATTTACTCTCCCAGTGCAATCTCTCTATTTGAAGATGGTTGGGTAGATGATATCGGCGTTTTAGTTATCGGTATCAATCGCAATCTTAAAGCTGAAGATAGCGTTGTTCAAGAAGGCGAACGAGTCGTCGTGACGGGTGTAGCGCGTAAGTTTGACCCGAAGCTATTGCAGGATTCTGACCTCGGTTGGGACGCGCAGAAGATTGAGGAGTTTGGGTCGAGATATGTAGACAGACCCGTTATCGTAGCCGAAGATATTTTCCCTTCTGCTGTCGATAATAAATAAAAGTTTTGTTCTGAATGATGAAGTGTGACATTAATTTTATGCTTTTGTCTTCGTTCAAAGTGCTTTAGTCACAACAAAGAAAAAGGGCTAAGTCAAGCCTAACGTTGTTTAATTTATTCAAAGGAGCAGTAATGCTAGAAAAAGAAAAGTTTGTCCCCGAAAGCCGTGAATACAAACGTGTTGTTGGTATTTTCCCCAAGCGCGAAAATCTTCAAAATACGATCCAGGCGCTCAAGGATGGGAATTTTGATATGGAGAGAGTTTCTCTCCTAGCGCGGAATATCGACGACGTAGAAGGCGCTAAGGAAATTACCGAAAAACACGGGAATGAAGCCAAAGAAGGAGCAGGTATAGGCGCGACTACCGGTACTCTTCTCGGTGGTGTTGGTGGCTTCTTGATTGGCGTCGGTTTACTGGCGATTCCAGGTGTTGGTCCTATCCTCGCCGCCGGAGCCGAGATAGGGGCGTTAGGCTCAACGTTAGCTGGAGCCGGAATTGGCGCAGCAACAGGCGGTATTGTTGGCGCTTTGATTGGTCTGGGTATTCCGGAAGAAAGAGCCAAGGTGTATAATGAGCGCATCAAAGCCGGCGACTATTTGTTGATGTTCAGCGGAAGTGACGACAGAGTTGAACGTGCGGCGTCAATTATGCGCGATCGCCATGCGGAAGAGTTAGAAATCTTTGAGGCGCCTGAGCCAGTTGAACATGAGCGTCGAGAAGAGGTTGAGGTGAAAGAAGAGTATGTAGAACAAAAGCCTGTGTCAACGGTTAAGCAGCCAAGGGTAAATGAGCGAGAAGTTGTTGAAGCTCATGACATAGAAGGCGATGGTGATCCAGATGTCGTTATCGTTGATAAGCGAAATACAGTTCGATAAGTTGGCTTAAGACTTTTACCAACCTAAACCCCAACCCCTTCCCTACCAGGGAAGGGGAGCAATTTTAATCTGTCCCCTTAAAACCTAACTTGAGTAAACTCTGATCAATATCCTCGACTTTGGCACAACCACTCAACGCCATTGCTACATCCAACTCATCCCGCAACAATTCTAAGACATGCTGCACGCCAGCTTCTCCCGCCACGGCTAATCCCCACAAAACCGGACGCCCCAC
>NZ_JAVJRX010000198.1:0-86462 GCF_040219735.1 Coleofasciculus sp. G1-WW12-02
CCCACCGCCAAAATATTTTATATCATAAAACCTGACATTAAATCAAGGCACAGCAAGGATTTAAAGCAACTTCAAGCGTAAAAAGATTGCAATTATTTGTTTTTTTTAGAGGTAATTTATCATAACCACTCTAGAAGAGCCAGGTTTAAATGCCGAACAGCTTAACCCGGAATCAATGATAACTTGGTGGGTTACGGTGGATTTATTATTGAACGGTTCATTTCCTAAATTTAGTACCGCCTAACCAACCCTACGGGTTATGGCGGATTTATTATCACAGTAGTTAAAAAAACTAACGGCAATCCGGCAGAAAACTTTGAGCCAAAATCTCTTCTATCTCAAAAGGACAGGATAAGGGAAATGTCCTCTCAGGAAGACCCGTTTCTCGACAGGCATCCCGCACAGCTTTCGGATACACCCTTGCCAATCCCTGCTCCAACTCGCCTCTTAAACTCGGACTATCTAGCAATAGGGCTTCAATTTCATCGCGCTGATGATCAATTGTCACCAGCCAACTTTTGCTTTGTTTGTCAGGTTGATATTGCCACTTGAGCAGGTGCATGACTAAAATCTGTAAGCGGCTGCGAAGTTGACGGAGGTCACGCTTGCCCATACTTTCTAACTCTTCGGCAATATGCTCAACATCAATTTCGGACAAACGACCTCGCCGCAGTAATTCTACATTTTTACGAATCCAAGCATAGAAGTCCAGATCGTATTCAGCCTCTAGATTCATCGTTCTCATACTCCAAATCACTTTTCTGTCTTGTTGGGAGTGTAGGGGCGGGTTTGACTACTATCCTTTCCAATGAACCAGATGTAACTAAACCCGCCCCAACCCATTCTGGCACGGTGGCAAGAAGTCCAAGCCGTTCTTGAATTGTAATGCCCAAGTCTGGTGGAAGATTTTCGAGGGTAAATTAACTGTAGGGCATACAACCTAATTCGATGGGTCTGAGTTAGGTAAAATGAGGAGCATGGCGCTATCAATAATACTGTTGCGGTCAATCATGTTCCCTAAAGTTTCTGGAGCATAAAATCCTTCAGCGACTTCGAGAGATGCGCCATTGAGGGCTTGTTCATAGGCTTCTTCTATGGCGAGGCGCAATTCCTCCGGTTTAAGATAATAACCGCCTGCTTTGCGTCGTTTATTTTTGCTCTGTATCTCTAGGACACAATTCCGAATAGAGACATCCCAAGAGCGGGTGGTGCGGTTTTCAGCTTGTTGTTTGATTGAATGGAGGAGCAAAATCTTGGCGTAGTTACGAATATTATTGATTTTGTCGTCTCTACTCATTTCCTCCAATTCTTCAACAATGACCAATGCTCCAGAAATATCACCTTTGAGGAGTAAACCTTTCAACTCTAGTAGTTCTTCCATTGGCTTGCCTAATCTAGATTTGATGGATTAACCTTACGCCTGGAAACCGTTGGGACGCCAAGCCTTTGTATGTGTCAACTTAAGCTAAAAAGCCATGCTGATAAGCCTTTCACCCTCATCCCATAACCCCTCCCTAACCCTCCCCTTACAAAGGGGAGACGCAGTTGGGGAACCATCACATTTGGAACACGGCTCCCTTCTCCCCTGGTGGGAGAGGGGCTGGGGGAGAGGGGGGTTCACCTTAAGTTGACACCACCATTTTAGCTGTGTCAGTCCAGTAGAACCTCACATCCCTACCCCATCAACAATGGCACCAGGGTTACTGATTTTCCCTTGTAAGTCTAGAAAGGTTTGATTGATATCAGCCATTGAGTTCAATCTCATGACGCTACAGCTAGACGCTGTATGCTAATTGTAATCATGCTTATCGGTGTAGGAGAAATATGGAATTGAGGCAAAATACACAACTGAGAACGATTGAGGATGAGGATGAAATTTCCTTACTCGATATCATTCAGTTTTTCCGCCGCAACTGGAGGTTTATGGCATGGGGAACTTTGGGACTCTCAGCCGTCGCGATCGCTCTTTCCCTGCTAATGCCCAAACAATACCAGAAGCAGCTCACCCTCTCAGTCACCCCGGTTCCCATCTCCGTTTCCGGTATCCCTGGCGTTGATATCCAGCAAGCCAGTAACCAAACCGTGAAACTGTTGGAGAATCACTACGACAAAATCGACGAAACTGAGGTCAAACCCAACTATAACACCGAAACCCAGCAGATTGACATCACCGTGCGATCGCCCGATACCCGTTTTATCACTGAAGCTGGCACCCAAGTCTCTACCCTTCTCCAGCAGGAGTTTCAAGCCATATTTGGTCAAGCGATCGCGAATAGTCTCTTCAGCATCGAGTTGGAAATCAGCAAACAGCAACAGGTGCTCGAACAGCTCGAACAACAAATTGCTCAAGTTCGTGACTCCAATGGTATCGATCCAGAACGGATTAGAACCACTCTCAGGCTGGAGGCGCTAGAGACACAACGAGCAGGAGTTCTAGCTCACATCGCCGCCCTAGAATTTGACAAACAGTATCTCGAACCGGCTCAGGAGAATCTAGCTGAGTTTACCTCTCAAATTATTTCTATCCAACTCTTAAGCGAATCCAAAGTCGAACCGACGCGCTCCCTAGTACAAATTGCCGTACTGGCTGCGATCGCCAGTTTCATGGTTGCCATCCTTGCTGCGATTATCCGCGATCAAGCCAGACGCCTTAAGGATGAGTTCTCCCAGAAAAAGTAGCGACGCTTAGGGAACTAAAGTTCCCACTACGAACCTGCTGAGCGATCATAACCGAAAACGTTTTGAGCGACTGATATTCTGGTCTATTGGGAACAAAAGTGATCCTAGCCAGGACGTTAAAGCCAATGTATCATACCTTGTTGCAGCCAGTATTGCCTTAGAGGTGCCGTTCATGCCCCAAAAAAGGCTCTTTCCTTCCGCATATCGATTGGGACAACTCGGACTCGATGGATTTGTAGCTTGGTCAGCTTGTAGCCTTGCTTTCTGGTTCCGTTTTGACGGTCATATTCCCGCTTCTCACCAAACCCTGGCTTGGATGCTTCCCCTCTTGGCGATTCCAGGGCGTTTGCTGTTTCACGCCACGTTTGGTCTGTACAGGCAAGTCTGGCGTCTGTTTGGACTCAAAGATGCCACCACCCTTTGTCAGTCCATCACCCTATATTCCTTACTACTTCTAGTCATCACTCGCTTACTGATTCCCCGTTTTACCTCCTTTTCGGGAATTCCGTTGGGTGTGGCTGTGATTGACTGGAGTTTTTGTGTGATGGGGATGATAGCCCTGCGCTATGCCCGTCGTCGATTTGTCCTTTACCACCCACGCGATCGCACGGCTTCACCTAAAGAGCCCCAGCGGGTACTATTAGTCGGTGCGGGGCGGGCGGGATCACAAATTGTCCAGGAAGTCAACCAAAATCGCCAGCTTAACTTAGAAATTCTTGGCTTTCTGGATGATGATCCCACGAAGATGGGACGTAAAGTGGAGGGTATACCTGTTCTCGGTGCGACATCCCAACTTGTACCCATTGCCCAACGCCTCAACGCCGATGAAGTGCTAATTTCTATGCCCTCGGCTAAGGCATCCCAAATCCGTAAAGTGGTGGATCTCGCCCAGGGTAGCGCCTTGAAGCTGAAAGTATTACCGGGACAGGCAGAACTGTTGTGCGATCGCTCGCTGACCCCCCAAGCTAGACCCATCCAAATTCAGGATATCTTGGGACGCCCGGAGATTAAACTCGACTTTGCCGATGAATTTAATCAGCAATTTCCCTCCGCGCGATCGCAAGTCTATCAGCGCACGGTTCTAGTTACGGGTGCAGGCGGTACGATTGGTTCAGAAATCTGTCGCCAGCTTGCCCGTCTTGACCCCCAACACCTCCTATTACTGGGACGCGGGGAAAATAGCATTTTCAACATTGAACAAGAACTGCGCCGAGACTTCCCCAACCTGAAAGCAACGCCGATCATTGCCGATATCCGCCATCAGAGTCGTATCCAGACCATCTTCCAAACCTGGCAACCTCAAATTGTCTTCCATGCGGCGGCTCACAAACATGTTCCCTTAATGCAGCATAACCCTACTGAAGCCCTGGAAAACAATGCTTTGGCTTCGGCTCACCTGGCACAACTGGCGGAACAACAGGGTGTAGATACCTTTGTCCTCATTTCTACCGACAAAGCCGTTGATCCCTGTAACTTTATGGGCTTAAGCAAGCGCTTAGCTGAACTCCTGGTTAAAGCGTGCGCCGCCAAAAGCCAAACCCGCTTTCTTGTGGTGCGCTTTGGCAATGTTTTGGGAAGTCGCGGTAGTGTTATCCCAATTTTCCAGGCACAAATTGCCAGAGGTAGTCCTGTCACCGTCACTGATGCCAATATGACCCGTTATTTCATGACCACTCCTGAAGCCTCTCAGCTTGTGATTCAGAGCCTTGCTGTTGGACAATCCGGTCAAACCCTAATTTTGGATATGGGTCAACCTGTAAAAATCTTAGACTTGGCACAACAAATGATCCAGTTAGCGGGTTTCATGCCAGAACTGGATATCCCAATTAAGATTACAGGATTGCGTCCCGGTGAGAAACTGCATGAATCGTTAGTCTGTGCCACAGAACAAGTCATACCCACCGCTCACCCCAAAATTCTAGCAGTTTCCAGTCAACCGCCAGCACCCTTATCTCAGCAAAAGGCGATCGCGACTCTCTTAGACGCGACTACAACTAGCTTACCTCCTGACTGTCTCTGGAAAACCGCCCAGCATTGTATTACTGTTCTGGAAGATTACCCTGTCTGTAAACAGTCAGAAATGGAACAGGGAATCGGTAACAGATAATACTTAAGTTCAATGTATATTCGCTGATGACTAAGGTAATAAAATTTCACTTTTTAGCTTCAACAATTTTTCTGATTAGTTGCTTCATTATCCAAGTTTTTTTCAACGCTTATAACGCCTTACATTGGGTAAATGTAGTCCTATTTTTAGGAATATTGATATCAACGGTAATTCATCCTCTTTATGGTATTGGTATTTTAGTATTTTTACTTCCCTTCACAGCAGGTGTTTTCCCTCAAACTCAAGCCCTATTTAATATCGCCATTCCCATGGCAGATATTTTGAGCCTAGATTGTGTGATTGGGGTTTTATTCGGGCTATTTCTTCTATATGTTTTTACCAAGCGATTAAAAATTGATCGGAATACAGACCGAGATCAAGCTAGGATACTTGAATTCCTGCTAATTGCTTTTCACCTTGTTATCATTATAACCGTCGCGATCGCTATATCTCGCAATCTTTACCAGTCTGTATCTCCCTACTCGGTTAAAGGATTTTTCTACAATCTTGCTAATATCCGCTACCTCAGCTTTCATGATGACTATTTTCCGCTCAGAGATCTGGTTATTTTTACCGCTGCGATTATACTCAGCATCAGGTTACTCAGCCTAATCCGCACTCCGTCACAGTTAAAACAAAGCCTCTTAATACCTCTGGCTATCGCGACAACTATCATCTTAGGTTATGCGCTGTGGTCAAAGTTAACGGGACTTGGCTACAACCGAGATGGCGTCGCGCTGGGTGTCAACAGCTTTCTCCCCGATATTCACGCTTATGGAGGATTTGCCCTAGCCGCTGTTATGGGGGGACTCTATTATTTAAGCAGCACTAATGTCCTGATTAAATGGATAGCCGGGGCTTTTTCATTACTGGCGGTTGCTGGAGTCGTTGTTAGTGCTTCTCGCTTTGCGATCGTCATGTTAGGTATTGTCGTTATTAGTTATTTATTTTTTGTTTTCCGAAATAAAAACCGAGGTAAGCTAACAACAGTTGTCTTGAGTTTTATTCTAGTTTTAGGAACAGCTTATTTAAGTATTCACTGGGATAACAGAGGCTTATTCAGCAGACTTTATTCAGTGTTACAATCTCAATCTTTTGAAGACTTCAACACTGCCCTAAGTCAGCGACCCGAAATATTTCGTTCCAATCTATTAATGTACAGCCACTATCCCATTGTGGGTTTAGGTAAGGGCATTTTTTATCGCCAAAGTTCAATTGCTGAGTTTAGCCAGTCTGATTTCTTTGCAACATATAATGGAGAAAATGCCCATAACTATTTTCTGCAAATTCTCGTGGAAACGGGTCTGGTTGGGTTGGTTATTTTTTGTTCTTTATTTCTTTACCAAGGTCTGTACCTAAGAAATCGACACACGGGAATCATAACTATACTGATATTGGGACTATTTTCGGGGAATATCTATGGTCATTCCCTGTTGATACCTAACCTGCTTTTCTTACTGTTTATCTTGCTAGGAGCATCCAATGTAAATGAACAACAAGAAAAATCTATTGCCCCGATAATCCGGCTTATACCGTTGCCTAAAGCTTGGCTTTATTTCCTTATAGCAATGACAACAGCCATAGTCGTCGGAGCCATTTATGAAGTAAAAACTAGCTATGGTAAACTTCCTTTCCAATCACATTTTTTCTGTTACAAACCTGCTGAATACAGTGACCGCCAGACTAGCGGTTTGTTTGAAGAAACCTATACAGTCACTGGAAATTATCTCATGCTCAATTATATTGTCCATCATGCCGATGCTCAAAGGCGTCCTCTGACTATTGACTTCAACTTAGAACAACAAGGACAAACGATTTATTACTACCAACGCTTGATTAATTCTCCAGGTGAGTATCAGGAAAGTTTGGATATCTCTCAATTAAAAACAGGCTCTAACATTTCACTGCAAATTAAACTATCAAGGTGCTTCACACCGATAAATTTGGGAGTTAGTTTAGATAAAAGACCTTTGGGTATTCAGTTAAACAAGGTTTTGCAGGATAGCAGATAACTTCAAGATAGACAATTGGCTCAGCCTTTTTTCAAAAAGGCAATGAATTTAAAAAAAGTTGCTACTTCTGATCCAAAACAGACTCCTGTTCGCTCTGATTTAGGCTCAGTCAAATAAGTACAAACTACACCCGACACCCGACTTACCCAAAGTAGAATGGTACTGATTTAAGGCTGGTGGACAATGCCCACCCTACGGTATATCAAGGGTGGAGGCACTGCCCAAATGCTTATCGAGCGTGCTACTAACCCTAAGCAGGCAGAGGAAGCATCTTTGTGTAAGTCTTAAAGATGTTGGAACTGCACGGGGTAAGCAGCGGTCAGTAATGGCAAGACCATAGGAGCATATTACCTTTGTCGGCTGGGTAACGCTTACGCTCTACCCAACCTCCAAGAACATTTTGTGTTCTGACTTGTTCCCAAGACCTAGCGAGGTGCGCTAGGTAAGTTTATTTGGTAGTGTTTTAGTGTGGTGTGTGAATTGAACAGCGACGCGATTAGCGTCAGCTGATGTCCTCTAGAGGTTGCTAAAACCCTAATGGTGTGATGAGTGAGATAGCGATTTCATTGACAAATGTCTCCAAGTGCTATAAGCGCTATGACCGTCCCCTCGATAGACTCAAAGAAATAGTACTGCCAGGAAAGAGCCGCGCCCAAGAGTTTTGGGCATTGCGCGATATCAACCTGGAAGTTGCCCCAGGGGAGACTTTGGGTATTGTGGGACAGAATGGTTCAGGGAAAAGTACCCTGCTACAGATCATAGCCGGAACGCTGACACCAACGACAGGTGAGGTGTGGGTTAATGGTCGAGTTTCCGCCTTATTGGAGTTAGGGAGTGGGTTCAACCCAGAGTTTACCGGACGGCAAAATGTCTTTTTTAATGGTCAAATTCTGGGATTAAGTCGGGAAGAAATAGCAGCAAAGTTTGATAGCATTGCGGCTTTTGCGGATATCGGTGATTTTCTCGACCAACCCGTGAAAACCTATTCCAGTGGAATGGTTGTTCGCCTAGCTTTTGCTGTGGTGGCAAATATTGATCCCACTATTCTAATCATAGATGAAGCTCTTGCCGTCGGTGACGCTCGGTTCCAAGCGCGTTGCATGAAACGAATTCGCCAGCTTAAAGAGCAAGGCGTAACCATTCTTTTTGTTTCCCACGATTCAGCCAGCATTAAAATGCTTTGTACTCGTGCGGCATTGATAAATTATGGCTCAATCATTGAGGTGGGTCAGCCTAAACGAGTTATTGATCATTATACAGCGCTATTGAGTTCAGATAAGTCCTGTAATCATCAACAAATTATTTCGCCTAGAGAAAGGCTAGAGTTCGATCATTGCCAACCCGAAACTTCATCAAACCGAACCCTACCTGAATTACATGAATACAGACATGGTACCCGAATTGCCGTAATTAATGAGGTCAATATTACCAATAGCTATAACCGCAAGGTAGAGACGATAGAAACGGGTTCTCGGTTTAATATTCAGGTAAAATTAGCCGTTAATGCAAATCTATCCGATTTGGTTATTGGTATTTCCATTAGAAACTTAATGGGGTTGGTTATGTATGGCACGAATACTCAATTATTGAACTGTCAATTGCCCCAGCTTGACAGGGGACAAGAATTGAGTGTAGGATTTCAAATTCCTTGTAACTTACATAAGGGAATTTATACAGTAACCATAGGAGTTCATTCTCAAGAAGGGTTAAGTTATGACTGGATTGATGATTTAGTCGTGTTTGAAGTGAGCAATGGCAATCATTGTGAAGGCGTCGTCGATTTGCAAGCCGAGGTTCAGGTCAAACCTGAGGCTGTTTTTTGTCTGACCCCATAATTTCAAAAATTTAACCCAAAAATTACTCAAGTTTCTTTCCTGTTAGTAAGTATGATTGAAGCAAATAACCCAGAAATTGATGTTGACGAATTAATGAAAAAAGTTCGGGAAGAGGTAGCAAAACTTCAGAATAAACCGTTATGGAAAGAAAAATCTACTGGCATTAATTTGCAGCCGAATAATGGCATCAACCTGCGGATTATTTCCCAAATACAGGCATTACTCAATAATGCCGAATCTAAGTCTCAAGTTCGCACAGAGTTTCCGGAAAAACTGAATCGTTTTCCGTTTACAATCAGCCGAGATTTGCAGAGGTTTGTTTTGAAACTTTATACCTTTCTCTTTAAAGAGCAACGTGCTGTTAATTTCTCTTTAATTCAAGCTCTGAGAGAGTCGCTAGCTTTGAATCAACAGTTGAACCAGCAAATCGCGGTTCTTCAAGATAAAATTAAGTCTATGGATGAGCGTCATCTTAAAAAATACAGTAGTATCAAAAATGATTTAACTCAACAAAAGCAAGTAATTGCCTGTTTTTTAGATGAGACACGTCCTTGGTTCCCTGAACATTTTACTTCAGATCAACTGCAAACCTTCCAAGAAGAAAAAGGCTTGTTCGATGGGTTTTATGGAGTCCTTACAGATCATTTTCGTGGGAGTAGAGAGGAAATATTGGCTCGATTAAAGGTCTACTTACCCCGAATTGCTGAAGCTAAAATTGGAACACAAGACTCGCCTATCTTGGATATAGGATGTGGGCGTGGGGAATGGTTAGAGTTGCTGCTAGATGCGGGATATGTGGCACAGGGTTTAGATCTTAATCAGATTATGGTGGAGCAGTGTAAAACTAGAGAGCTTGATGTTATCGAAGCGGATGCATTAACTTATTTACAATCTCAACCTGATGGTAGCCTGGGTGCAGTTACAGGATTTCACTTGATCGAGCATTTACCTTTTCCAGTTTTAATCAACTTAATTGAGGAAAGTGTCAGAGTATTAAAGCCAGGAGGTTTAGTCATCTTTGAAACCCCAAATCCTCAAAATGTCTTAGTGGGAACGCATAATTTCTACCTTGATCCCAGTCATCTCAAACCTTTACCGAGTGCTTTAGTGAAATTTATGCTAGAACACTGCGGATTGGCACAAGTAGACATTATCAACCTCCATCCTTATGATGAATCGTTTAAACTGAGTGGTTCTCCAGTTGCAGAACGCTTTAATGAGTATTTCTATGGTTCACAAGATTATGCAGTGATTGGGTACAAACCATGAAACCCCTGGCTATCGTAACACCTTGGTTTGGTAAGAATTTAACAGGAGGAGCCGAGCAACAAGCGTGGCAAATAGCTACCCGTTTAGCACGTCGGGGTCATAAAATTGAAGTGCTAACTACCTGCTGTCGTTCCTTTCATGATGACTGGGCGGTGAATCATCTCAAAGCCGGAGTTAGTCGGGAGAATGGGTTACTCATTCGGCGGTTTCCGGTGAGTCGTCGCGATCGCGCGGCGTTTGATCAGGTGAATCGGGTTATGCTAAGTTTACCCCCTTGTCAACTTAAACCCGGGGTTAATCCGGTTAAATCTGGGGAATCAGCTATTTTTGCCTCGGAAAATATTAATTCACCAAAATTGCTGAATTATTTGTCCAAAAAAGCCCAACGCTATCAAGCATTTCTATTTATTCCTTATCTGTATGGAATAATTTTAAACGGACTGCCTATTGTGTCCAGTCAAGCGTTTTTGCAGCCCTGTTTGCATGATGAAGTTTATGCTTATCTGCCAGAAATTGCGACGATTTTTCATCAGGCAAAGGGTTTATTATTTAATAGCGACGGTGAAGCTCAACTGGCGAGACGGTTATACGGTGCCGGGATTATTCCCAAAAGTGTAGTCGTTGGGGAAGGGATAGAAGTTAGTCAGGATGAGCCTTTAATTAATAGGGTAGATAAAGAATACCCAGAACGATTTATTCTTTACTTAGGGCGTCGTGATCCCACCAAAAACACACATTTTTTAGTCAAGTCTTATCTCAGATTCAAACAGAATTATCCGAACTCGCTCCTGAAATTAGTCCTGGCTGGTTCAGGTAATCAATCCTATGATCACTCAGAACAGGGTGTGATTGATTTAGGTTTAGTAGGTGAACCGGAAAAAGCCGCATTACTTACCCACTGTATCGGATTATTTCAACCCAGCCGTAATGAAAGCTTCTCCCGTGTAATCATGGAAGCCTGGTTTTACGGGAAACCTGTGGCGGCGAATCGAGACTGTTTAGCCACAGCGATGGCGGTGGAAGCCAGTCAAGGGGGTTGGTTAGCGGGGAGTGAGGGAGAATGGGCAGAATTATTTGCCAAAATTGATCAGATGGCAGAGGAACAACTGGTAAGCTATGGGGCTAGGGGTCAAGCTTATGCCCAAGAGCATGCCGTATGGGATAAAGTGATTGAACGTTATCAAGTTGCCCTAGGATTATCTCGCCCGGTTAGAGTCTGTGATTCTGAACCCAGCGATAGCGGAGTGAAGCATCTCACCAGATACTTCCCTACAGGGAGCTTATCCTGTCAGGTTGTGAAGGATTCCACCAACCCTGACAAAAGCTCGGTTACCTGCCGTGAACAGTATAAGCCAGTCAAACAGCTTTTACAGCCGACTAGACGGGGAAAACTCAAGCAAATTCATCAACTTCTGCCCAATCTAGCTTATGGGGATGCCATCTCAAATCAGGCACTAGCCATTCGAGATTATCTGCGTCGCTGTGGTTATCACTCCGATATTTTTGTTCGCTATATCGATGAGCGAGTTGCCCATGAAGCCAAAATCTTTAACCCAAATCACATTAGCCCGCAAGATGGGATCATCTACCACCATTCGATTGGCTCAGAACTCACCGACTATGCGATCGCGCATCCGGGTTCAAAGTGCTTAGTCTATCATAATATCACGCCTGCGGAGTTTTTTCGACCCTACAAACCCGAATTTGCACAACTGCTGGAAAAAGGACGTGCTCAATTGAAGCAATTGGCTCAATCCTTTCCTTTATCCGTAGCCGATTCTGCCTATAATGCGGCGGAACTCGCAGGGGTTGGGTTTCATCAGCCAGGGGTGTTGCCGATAATCGTAGACCCCAGCAAATGGGATATGCCTGCCGATGCTACTTTGATGGAGCAATTACAGGATAGCAAATCCAATTTACTTTTTGTTGGTCGTATTACCCCCAATAAATGCCAGACTCATCTGGTAGAATCATTCCACCATTACCTGACGATGGATCAAGAGGCGAGGCTAATTCTGGCTGGATGGGGAGATGCCAATGATCCCTATTACTGTCACCTTCTGGATAGAATACAAGAACTCGGTTTAAAGGATTATGTTTTAGTTTCAGGACTCGTTAGTGAACCTCAATTGCTTGCCTTTTACCGAACGGCACACCTATTCTGGTCGATGAGTGAACACGAGGGGTTTGGTGTGCCATTAGTTGAAGCGATGTGGTTTGATATTCCGGTTTTGGCATATAAAAGTAGTGCTGTCCCGGAAACATTGGGCGAAGCCGGCATTCTGTTTACTCATAAAGATGACCTAATTCAGGTTGCAGCTTTAGCGAAGTTATTAGTCAAAGACTGGAGATTGCGAAATACTGTACTCAAAGCTCAACAGAAAAGACGAGATAGTTTCCGACAGGCTATAGTTAATCAAAAGATCCTCAATCTATGTACAAACCTAGAAAATTTTAAAAATTAAAAATGGATAAAATTATTCAATATACAAAAAAGATAAAAGATAAAGTTAAAAACAAATTGAATGTAACGCCAAATAAATTATTTCCTTTGAACCCCGAATTGCCTCTGCCTGAAGGAGTGAGTGAGGCGGAACTCCGGGATTATTTAAAGTCGGTTTTAGTCGCTGATGCTCCTCCTCAAGAAATGGCGAATTACTGCGAGCAAGATTTTCGACGATTTGTCTATACCTACGGTTTAGTCCGGGATGTATCGGGTAAGTGCTTAGAATTAGGCGCTAACCCCTATTTCACCACTCTGCTGCTCAAAAGATTTACTCAACTCGAATTAGTCTTAGCCAACTATTTTGGTTCTCATATCACAGATTACATTGTTCAAAAAGTAAACTACAAAGATTTTCACAGGGGCAAAGAATGTTCAACAGAATTTAAATCATTTCACTTTAACATAGAATGTGATAAATTCCCTTTTAAAGATGGCGAATTTGACGCTGTTTTATTCTGTGAAATTATCGAACACTTACTAATAGACCCTGTCGCCGTTATCCAGGAAATAAAACGAGTATTAAAACCCAATGGGGTGCTAGTATTGACAACTCCCAATGTCAGCCGCTTGGAAAATGTTAGTAAAATGATTGCTGGGGCTAATATTTATGATCCCTATTCGGGTTACGGATATTATGGCAGACACAATCGCGAATATAATAAGCACGAGTTGTATTTGTTACTTAATTATATGGGGTTTACAATAGACTCAATGTTTACGGCTGATGTCCACGAAAATTCTGCCAATCATTACTGCTCAGTCGCTCAATTACAACCTTTTTTGAAACATCGAGAACTGGATTTGGGACAATATATTTTTGTGCGGGCGCTCAACCAGCAAAAAGCCGGGAAGAAAAAGCCTGCTTTTTTATATCGAAGTTATCCTGAAGACCAGCTAGAATAATGCCTAAAGTTGCCTTTGTTGTTCAACGTTGCGGATTGGAGGTTAATGGGGGTGCGGAATCGCTCTGTCTTCAGATTGCCCAAAGGATGTCTCAGTATTGGGATTTAGAAATCCTAACAACTTGTGCTTTGGACTATATGACTTGGCAGAATCACTATTCGCCAGGAGTTTCAGACGTATTGGGTGTAAAAGTGCGGCGTTTTCCGGTAGCAAAACCCAGAGATATCGCCAGTTTCAATCGGTTATCTGATAAAATTTACGCTCGGATCAAAACGGTCTCGCTAAAGGAGCAGGAGGCTTGGATGCAAGCTCAAGGACCCTGGTCCCCTGACCTGATCAACTATGTCAAAGCGTATCAAGATGAGTATGATGCGTTTATCTTTTTCACGTATTTATATGCGACGACTTATTTTATCTTACCCTGGGTGGCTCAAAAAGCGTATTTAGCGCCTTTAGCTCATAATGAGTGGACGCTATATCTGAGTATGTGGGATAGGTTGTTTGAAAAACCCTGTGGGTTTATCTTCAATACGCCAGAAGAACGGGATTTGATACAAGCACGCTTTCCCAATGCTAAGTGTGAAGGACCAATTGTGGGAGTGGCGGTAGAACCCCCCGATGTTTATAGTGCAGCAGCGTTTCGGCACAACTATAAGATTGATGAGCCATTTTTGTTGTATATTGGCAGAATCGATCCGTCTAAGGGATGCGAGGAGTTGTTTGGTTATTTCATGGAGTTGCGATCGCAGGAAACAAAACCCAGAAAGTTAGTCTTACTAGGAAAGCCCACTATGCCCATTCCCCAGCATCCCGATATCCTCGCGTTGGGGTTTGTGGATGAGCCAACCAAGTGGGATGCGATCGCGGCTTGTGATATTCTAGTCATGCCATCGCCTTATGAAAGTCTTTCTCTGGTTTTGTTAGAAGCTTGGGCTGTGGGTAAGCCGGTTTTAGTTAATGGGCGATGCGATGTTTTAGTCGGACAGTGTAGGCGGGCGCAAGGGGGACTTTGGTATAAGAATAAGGATGAGTTTCAGGTGATTCTAGATTTAATGGGTGAGCCAGTCAGGAAGCAGTTAGGTGTGCAGGGGAAAAAGTTTGTGCAAGAAAATTATACGGGGTCAAAAATAGAAAAAGACTATTTGCGAATAATTGGGTAATTGTAAAAAAATGCTCAAAACTATATTCAATAATACTATATTTTATATTGGATTGCTTTTAGTCATTACTCTGAACTTGCCTTATTCAGGTCAAGGAGAGGTGGTACAAGTAACTTGGTCGGATCAAAGTGTTTTTTTAAAGGCACTTCAAGACGTTTTAGCAGGCAAGCCGTCTTTGCTGATAGAAAATGGTGTAGTCGGTTCAGGTTATACGACACTAGGAGTTATTGTGACCCAGGTTACGGGTGTCAGTCCCCAAGCAGCTTTGGTATTACTGAATCGATTTTCTTTTGTCTCAACAGTTCTCGTGTTTTTTCTGCTATCTAAAATTATCACTCGTCAAGGATTAAAATCAATAAACCTAGAGAAGGGCGTTTCTTCCCCAAGGACATACATTCTTCAAAAAGATTCTAATTTAATCGCCTTAATTTATACAATTACCTTATTATTTTCAGCCCATTTCGTTTCATTTTCTGACATTCCTTGGTCTCATTTCCCCGCCACCTTACTTGCCCTGTTAGGCATCCTGTATATTTTATATCTTGATAATAATTTTAAAAAGGGTAACTCTAAAATAAGTTTGTTCGGGTTGAGTATTTTCGGTTTAACGTTGGGACTTCTTACCCAAGTCCGTTCCTTTGAAGGAATTGCCCTATCAATAAGTGTGATAATTTGGTGGTTCTTCGTGAGCGTTAACGCGATTAAAATGAGTGGCATTAAAAATTACTTTAAATATAGTGTTGGATATTTAATTGTCGTTACTCTGTCTTTCGCGGTGACGTTTTACGGTAGTCTTGTCGTTACCCACCAAACTAGCGTTCCCTTACTTTATGCTAGTTCAAAAGCACAAAATCCTTTCGCTAGGGAAATATTTACCACTTACCCCGATAATTTTTGGGTTAAATTTGTTCAAGTGTTTATCGATCCCAACTTTTTTAGTCTCAATCAAAGCTATAAAATTAAACCGCTAATTTTTGGCTTTGAATTTGATTCTTGGCGGATGCCGTTTTTGTTGCAAATTCCCAGCTTAATGTATAGTATTCCGGCAAGCTTTTTACTCGTGATAGTTCTAGTCATCAAAAGGAAAAGTAAAGCATTGGTAGAGCCTAATATTTTAATTCCTATACTGGTTGGTTCGATTTTAACATTAGCTTATATTTGTAGCCCAACGTTTGGTAGTCCTCATTTAAAATATGGCGTTGTCCGTAACATGATGTTAGTAAGCTGGTGTTTTGCACTTGTAGCAAGTCCTGGTAATTTCTATCGTTACCTTGTATCAAGGGATAATCTATCCGTATTTTTAATGCCAATATTTTTGCCTATTGTTGTCGGTATACTCTATGGTCAAATTCTGGTTAAATCTGGATTTATAGAATTTAATTATATGCATATAAAAGAAATAAAATTAGAGCAAAAATGTCAACAATTAACCTGTTCAATAAACGTAAAAACTTATAACCCCAAAGGAAAGCCAATACAGCCCCCCTACCAACGTTACATTGTTACAGGAAGTTGTCCGTCAACGGGAAAAATAATGGCAACAACCTTATCAAGACAAGGGCAGCCGTTTACATTACTCCCCTGTCCAGAACGTTATAAAGTGGATGTCTATCCGATTAATATGGGATTTGCCGGAACCCCAGAAGTCCCTATTTCGTGGCAATTTACCCCGCCACCTTCTCAGAAATAGAGATATTGCCGATAAAGACGTTAGCTCAGTTGACTGCACAAGAACATATCCTAAGTTATGAAAATAAAAGTTCTCTGTCCTGTCTGTGACTCCAATCAAAACAAGGTTAAGTATGAACCCTGGATAGACATTCAAGATCCCCAGAAGCTTTACGGCGCCGCCTCAGGTGTTCCGGGTACTCAACGGCTGGTTGAATGTGAAAACTGTGGCATGATTTATGAAACTCCCCGTTTTCCTGATCCGGTTATTTTACAAGGGTATTTACTATCTGAGGAATCGGGACATGATAGTCAGTATCCGATGCGCGTCGAAAGCTTTTATCGAACCTTATTATCCCTGGGTTCTCGGATTCCGGCAAAAGGCGCAACGGTTCTGGATATTGGTACGGCTGGGGGAGCGTTCTTGGAAGCCGCTCAACGGTTTGGTTACAATGCTGTGGGATTAGAACCCTCACAGTTTTTAGTCGAACAAGGGAGAAAACGCGGACTGAAGATAGAACAGGGAACTCTGGACAATCATCCCTTTGAATCGGCATCATTTGACCTAGTATGCCTTTGGGATGTGATCGAACATCTGACCCATCCAAAAGCTGCACTTGAGCAAATTCAAACATTACTCAAGCCAGGAGGAATTCTGCTGATTAATTATCCCGATATCGGCACTTGGCAGGCAAAATTAGCAGGTCATCGATTTTGGTGGATTATTTCCGTCCATCTGCATCACTTTACCCGCCAGACTCTTAGCACGATTTGCCAACGCACGGGTTTTCAGGTGTTCCATTTTCAACCCTATTGGCAAACGTTACAATTTGGCTATTTGGAAGATATGGCAATCCTCTATAAAATTCCGTTGAGTCAGATATTGAAACAACTCACCCCCCGGTTGATTCAACAGATTCCGATCCCTTATTATGCCAGTCAAACCACGGCTCTGGCGCGAGTTAAACCATGACAGTTTATATCCTCGGCGGTGGACCGGCTGGGCTAGCCCTCGCTCACGGTTTAACCCAAGATAGCAACGCCTCTTTTGTTCTGCTTGAACGGGGGTCGAGTTTGGGAGGACTCGCCCAAACCATTCATTGGTCAGGAAACGGCTTTCATGACTTAGGTCCCCATAAAATTTTTACACTCAATCAAGACTTAATGACGCGAGTCGAACGCCTTTTGCCTCCTGAAGACTGGTTGACTCGCCCCAAGAAAAGTAGTATTTTTATGGGCGGTCACTTTCTGCCCTATCCCCCCTCACCTTTTTCACTAATTCAGGTTTATGGGTTAGCCTCGTTTTCGGTAATGGTTTGGGACTATGGACTGGCTCAGATTAGTTCTGTGGTTACCTCAAAAAGTCCCCTAACCTTTGAAGCCGATTTGCAGGGGCGGGTAGGGAAAAAGCTCTATGACGCCTTGTTCAAACCGATTGCGCTAAAACTATGGGATGATCCAGCCCAATTAGATGTCAAACTGTCTCAGGGACGAGTGCAAACCCCATCCCTAACGGAATTGGTTAAGCGATTGCTCAAAATTAGCCAATCGAGTAATTTTGAAGCGTTAGAATTTCGCTATCCTAAAGGCGGACTACAAAAACTGTGGCATGCGATCGCGACTCAAACCAGCCACCAAGGTGAGTATCGGCTGAATCAGGAAGTGTGTCACCTTAGTGTGGAAAATAATACCATCCAAAGGATTCGTTATCGCGATCGCGTCACCGGATCGGTTCAACAGATTCAGGTGAACCCAGATGACTGGGTGGTGTCTACACTCCCCCTACTCAAACTAACCGAACTCATGGGTGATGCGCTTGAGCCAACGACAACGGCTCGGATGCAGGAGATTATTCAGCTCAACGACCTGATCCTGGTATTTTTAAAGATAGACCAACCGAGCTTATTGGATGAGTCTTGGGTCTTTGTTCCTGACTCAAACATCGTGTTTCATCGGCTTAGCGAACAGGAATCGTTTGATCCACAGATGACTCCAGGGGGTAGTATTATTTGTTGTGAGGTGATGGGATCAAAAACCAGAGCCATGAGTCAATGCTGTGACAGCGACTTAATCGCCCTAGCTAAGCAGGGGTTAAAAGATATGGGTTATACGGGATTTTCCATACTTGATCAACGGGTCATCCGTCTCCCTTCGTCCTATCCTGTCTATAAGTCAGGGTTTGAGCCTGTGTTAGACGGGATTCTTAATCAACTGGATCACTTCGCTAATTTTCGCACCATCGGTCGTCAAGGTTCATTTAACTATATTGGCACGTTAGATGCGATGGACATTGGCTACGGTGCGGCTCAATGGCTGATTCGGCAAATGACAGGACAGCAGGAGTATAGCTGGAAACAGGAACGGGAAAGAACCAGTCATTATCCAGTCCTTGATTAATATGAAAATCACGTTAATCTCTCCACGACTGGCGGTACAAAAAGGAGATTTCCTGGGTTCTGGAGTCCCCTATTTGCCCCTTGAACTTGCAGTTTTAGCTGCGTTTTTGAGGGAACAAGGATATCCTATCTGTGTCATTGACCTTTTTGGCAATTCGCCTACCACCCTGGAATCCAGGCGCGATCATTACCTGCAAGGTGAGCCTTTCACGAAGTTTCTTTACACTCCTGAGATTGAGCAAGCCGATCTGGTGATAATTTACGCGATCTCAGTCATGTCTCATCAGGAAATTCTGGCGATTATTCGGGACTTGCGCCACTCTCACCCTCAAAGTGCGATCGCGGTATTGGAAAATTCCCAAGCCGTTACCGCTTATGCAGTTTCTCAATTGGCTGAGGACTTCTTTGATGCGGGTGTGGATGCACTTCTATGTGGTGAACTCTACTGGAATTGGCATGAAATTAGCACCTACTTACAGGATCGCCAAACTGTTCCTGTTCCGGAAAACGTGATCGTGTCAAACCAACCCCCTAGTCATATCTTGCGGCGGAAAGTGGAAAAGCATCCCACCTATCCGATTCCCGCCTGGGATTTATTCCATTTAAATAATTATTGGTCGATTCCCTATTCCCACGGACCGAAAACCAGACGCTTCCTCCCGATACTCACATCACGGGGTTGTCCCTATCCGTGTGACTTCTGCGTGGTTCCCGAAACCAATAACCAGCAATGGCGCGAGCGCACGGCGGAGGAAGTGGTGACCGAAATGATCGTGCTGCGCGATCGATTTAATGTCCGTCATTTTCAGGTTGAGGATCTTAATCCCACCGTGAGACATTCCCGATGGCATAAAATATGCCAACTTCTGATTGAACGCCAAGCCGGGATATTTTTCTACTTTGTCAGTGGCACCAAAGCGGAAACCGTAAAATTAGAGCAAATTCCCCTTTATGCTCAAGCTGGATGTCGTTACATTTCCATTAGCCCTGAATCCGGTAGTCCGGCTGTCCTTAAAGCCATTGGCAAACCCTTTAACCATGCTCATGGTTTAGCCTTAATCGAAGCCTGTCATCGTCATGGAATTTACACTCAAGCCTGTCTTTTAGTGGGTCATCCCGCCGAGACGGTAGCTGATTATGAATTATCTTGTAATTATTTACGCGCAATGGTTCTGGCTGGACTCGATGAAGTTGCTATCTTTATTGTCGCCCCTTTAGCCGGGAGTCAATTACATCGTCAAAATAAAATTGAACTGGATGATTCAGAAAGTTTGACCAGCTTTAGTCCCCAAGGAAGACGAGGATGGGAGGAGTTAAAACACCGTCGCCGCAATCTGATTCAAATCTTCTTTTGGCAGAAGCTAAAAAGGGGAGCTGGAATCTGGTTACAAGGAATTAGAGCGGTGTTAGGAACACCCCGCACCAAAATGGAGAACTTACCCCGCAGAGTTTTATTTATCTATTGGCTTATGCTCAAGAATTATTGGCTTCAGTTGTTGTCCTCTATTTCGTTCTAGATTGGCTTATGCTCAAGAATTATTAACTTCAGTTGTTGTCCTCTATTTCGTTCTAAAGCTTCGCTTCGGTAACCCATAAGCCATAAGTCAATGGTAGGGACTTTCTTTAGCCGCTCAAGCAAGCTTGTTACCAACAACTTCGCAACCACACCCGCCCTTATTCATAAGTCATAAGTCATAGACCCGGTGTAACCATGACCCATCCTAGCACCATTTTAATTATTCCCTGTTATAACGAAGAAAATAATGTGGGTAAGCTCCTTCGTGAAATCCAAGACTTAAATCTTGGCTACGACACCCTGGTTATTGATGATGGGTCTCAAGATAATACTTATGCGGTAGCGAGTCAGTTGTCTCCCTGTGTGAAGCTATTAACTAACTTAGGAATTGGTGGTGCTGTCCAAACAGGGATAAAATATGCACTACAACACAATTATGAACTCTGTGTTCAAATTGATGGCGATGGTCAACATCCTCCTAGCCAAGTTTACCGTTTAATGGAAAGCTACCTAACGTCACCCGCAAACTTAATTATTGGTTCTCGCTTTCTTCGGGAAAAAGGGTTTAAATCTACCTGGAAACGCCGCCTAGGAATTAAGATAATTAGCCGGGTCATTCAATGGCTTTTTCAGCATAAAATCACCGATCCGACCAGTGGATTAAGGATGATGGACAGAAAAGCAATTCAATTATTTAGCACTGAATACCCCCATGATTTTCCCGAACCGATTTCATTGGCTGTAGCCCTTGAACGGGGTCTTAGGGTACGGGAAGTTGCCGTAAATATGCGTTCAAGAGAGCAGGGTTTTAGTTCTATTACTGGAATCAAATCATTTCTTTATATGATCCGAGTGATTGGATATTTAATTTTAGTGAGAATGGGACGACATCTGTAACTATTTCATCCCCTATTTATAGAAGCTCTTGATGAATAAAACGCTTGTTTAAACGATGAATTATACCCCGACACCGCAGACCGTCGTATCTGTCCTAATCTTTATTGTAATATATTTATTTGTATTGCTAAAAAAAACAATTAAGAATACGATAGATTTATACGATTTTTTCCTGCTTTCTTCATTAGCAATATTTCCGGGTATATTTGTTTTTACCCCTAAACTTGTAGTATATTTAGCTCATATAGTCGGGGTTGAGTTTCCCTTCATCATACTATTTTCAGGCTTATTTGTTTGTGTTTTTATCTATCTTTATCGTTTAATAATCAAAGTCAACAAACAAGAAAAATTAAATTTACTTCTTATTCAAGAAATAAGTTTACTCAAACAAGAGATTGAATTAAGGCAGGTTATTTCAAACAAAAAATCCGAAGAATAAGCTTGATTGTGGAGTAGGTATTGAATCTCAAAGGAATTAAACTAAGTAAGTTGATGAATATTTATGTATCACATTGGAATTGATGTTACTCCTCTATCCAGTAAGCCCAGTGGTATCAGTTTTTACGTAGCCAACCTAATCCATTATCTTTATCCTATCCAATACAACGAAAATTTTCAACTTGCATTAATCTACCAACCTAGACTCAGAAACTGGCTACGCCTCCACCGAGACTTTCCCAACTCGCTTTCTCGCTATTCAAACCGCTATTTTCTGCCTTTACCCGTTAGAATTACTAACCTTCTTCTTGATTACTTTCCCTACATTTTCTCAAGCCATCTCGGACATGATCTGGACTCTCCCACAATTATACATGGGACGAACTATACCATTTTTCCTTATCCGAATAGTCTAAAAGTACTGACAATTTATGACCTGACTTTTCTTAAATATCCTGATTATATTGATTCCGTAGTTAAGACCTATTCAAAGCGCGTACAAAAATGTCTAACTTGGACAGATTTAGTGATCACAATCTCCGAAAGTTCCAAAAATGATATTATTGAATATCTCAACGTAAATCCCGACCGCATCCACGTCACGCCCCTAGCCAGCCGCTACGCTTCTGATGTAGTTTTTCCCTCTAACCCATCTGTTAACTACGACTTCTCCTACCCCTATATCCTCTTTGTCAGCACCATCGAACCGAGAAAAAATATTATCACCCTAATTGCTGCTTTTAACCACCTCAAACAAAACCATAAAATTGAGCATCATCTAATCCTCATCGGTCAAAAAGGCTGGCATCATAAACCCGTATTTGCTGCCATTGAGAACTCTCCCTGGAATCACCATATCCATCATCTTGACTACCTCTCAGATGAACGTGTTGCCCTTTTCTACTCTAAAGCTGATGTCTTTGTCTATCCCTCCCACTACGAAGGCTTTGGTCTTCCGGTTCTCGAAGCCATGACCCTAGGCGCACCTGTAGTTACCTCCAATACCTCCTCTCTCCCGGAAGTCGCTGGAGATGCTGCCCTTCTCATTGATCCCAACGACCCCATACAGTTAGCAGACGCTATCTTAAAAATCATCAGTGACTCCCAATTATGCCAGGACTTAATTCAAAAGGGCAAAGAAAGAGCTAAATTATTCTCTTGGGAAAGAACGGCGAAAGCAACCTTAAACGCCTATAAATCTCTACTCAGTTCATAAATTCCTCAATCCATTATTTAACCTTGTCTGATCACCTTTTAGTCAACCTCTCCATTCTATTTTCCCAACCCACTGGTATCGCCACTTATGCTGCCAACGTATTCCCCTACTTAAAACCCCTGAATCCCACCCTGCTGATTTCACCCCTCGCCTCAAACCACTTCCCCCTCGCCTCTGACTTTATCGGCTACCCTGTTCCCGCCAATCTCAGCCCCGCCCAAGGAACAAAAGGTCACTTCCGTCGCCTTTTATGGACTCAACTCCAACTTCCCCGCCTCTACCACAGCTTAAACTCCCCCCTCCTCTTTTCTCCCATCCCCGAAGCCCCCCTTAATCGCAATTGTGGCTATGTCGTCATGGTTCATGACCTAATCCCACTACGCTTTCCCAAACCTAACTCCCCCCTCACCCCCTACTTCCGTTACTACATCCCCCAAGTCCTCACCCAAGCCCAACACATTATTTGTAACTCCATCGCCACCGCCAGAGACATTACCGACTATTACCCTATCCCCGCCACCAAAATCACGCCCATTCCCCTAGCTTACGACGCCAACCACTTTCGCCCCCTCTGCGTCCCTCTGCGCCACCCTCTGCGCTCCTCTGCGTTTCCTAAAAAGCCCCACGAAGCAACTTCAGCCCACCCTAACCCCTACTTCCTCTACATCGGACGTCATGACCCCTATAAAAACCTACACCGACTAATCGACGCCTTTGCCACACTTCCCAACTGCGGCGACTATGAACTGTGGATTGCTGGGTCAAGTGATCGACGTTACACCCCTAAACTTCAATCCCAAGCCAACCACCTCGGTTTAAGCCATCAGGTTAAATTTCTCAACTATGTTCCCTACAACCAACTACCAATCCTCCTCAACGGCGCGATCGCACTTATCTTTCCCAGTCTCTGGGAAGGCTTTGGACTCCCGGTTCTAGAAGCCATGGCTTGTGGCACTCCGGTAATCACCTCTAACCTCTCCGCCCTCCCAGAAGTCGCAGGTGATGCGGCTATCCTAGTGAACCCTTACAACACCTCAGAACTCGCGGCGGCTATGGACTCTATCGCCATCGACAGCCAACTGCGATCGCGCCTTAGCACCCTCGGACTCCAACGCGCCCGCCAATTTAGTTGGGCAAAAACCGGACAGAAAACCGTTGAAGTCCTGCAAAAGTACAGTTAAAAAAAAAGAGGTGGGGAAGTCCAGTGTATCCCAACGCCAAATTAAAAATTATGGCGTGGGTCTTATTGCTTCCCCTCTCCCCCCACAACTAGATAAATCTGTCCTTACGCCGTGATTACTCTTCCGTCGCTGATACAAACTCTTCTTCTTCAACTTCATACTCTGGCTCTGGAGATTCAGGATTAGTGCCTTGCTGTTGTGCCAGCATCTTCTCCCGATACTTCTGAGCCATTTCTTCTGCCTTCTCGTAGACTCGATCCCGATTATTGATCATATCTCCCGGTTCAGGTTCCAACTGCTTCGTTGACAGAGAAATCCGACCGCGTTCAGCATCCAAGTCAATGATCATCACTTTCAATTCATCATTGACATTAAAGACACTGTGAGGCGTGTCAATATGATCATGAGAAATTTCCGAAATGTGTAGCAATCCGCTCACACCACCAATATCAATGAATGCACCGTAAGGCTTAATACCCCGTACCGAACCCACGACGACTTCACCGACTTCTAAGCGGTTCATCTTGCGTTCAACCAAAGCGCGACGGTGAGAGAGAACCAGACGGTTTCGGTCTTCGTCTACCTCTAAGAATTTTAGCGGCAGTTCTTCGCCCACTAAATCTTCCTTCGGTTTGCGAGTACTGATGTGAGAACCGGGAATAAAGCCCCGTAGCCCTTCAATGCGAACCAACGCCCCACCTCGGTTTGTGGCAAAAACCAGAGAACGAACTGTCGCATCTTCCGCTTGAAGCTGCCTTACCCGCTCCCAAGCCCGCATATACTCAATGCGCCGAATGGAAAGGGTGAGCTGTCCATCTTCATTCTCGTCAGTCAAAATGAAAAATTCTCGCGTTTCATTTGACTGCAATACTTCTTCCGGGGCGTCAACCCGATTAATTGACATCTCCTGTATGGGAATATAAGCGGCGGTTTTAGCACCAATGTCAATCAGAGCGCCTCTTGGCTCCAGACTGAATACTGTACCTGCGACAATATCACCAGGGCTAAAGTGATAATCGTACTTGTCGAGGAGGGCGGCAAAATCGTCGTGAGTGAAGCCAATATCTATTGTATTTGTTTTCTGACTGAGCATGTGCGTTGTGTTTCCTTGTTTAATCTCCGTAATGACTATGCCTCCTGTCGATGTACTCGCACGTCGGTATTGTGCCACCTACACCTACATTGCTTTGTCTCAACCTAACCTTATTTTAAAAGATTTAATAAAGTCCAGACAGGTAATTATAACTCAATCTGGAGCGCCCTGTTGAGATCGAGAAGTACACAAAACTTCATGAAATCGGATATACGGGTAGCCTAAAATGATAAAACCTCTATCTGATAATGGTTTAGCGCCTCTCACCGTAAAACCTGTTGCTCCTCTGACGCGGGAGTAACCAGGGAGGCTGATGTCTCCGAATCATCCGAATCCTTCGGGATAGCTGGTGGTACAGGCGGCATCCCTGGGTTGTCTAGTTCAGCATCATTTCTGAGATGCTCTAGGGTTTCGATAAAATCCCGAATGCCCTGAAACTTTCGATAAACTGAGGCAAACCGGACATACGCCACTTCACTCTCGTGTCGCAGGTAGCGCAGGACTAACTCACCCACTTCATTGCTGGTGACCTCCCGTCCATAGTGCTGCTGAACTTCAGCTTCAATCTCATCGACTATCGCTTCGAGGCGTCGTTGGGAAATTCCTGTTTTTTCACAAGCCCGCACCATTCCCCGTAACAACTTAGAACGGTCAAAGGACTCCCGCTTGCCATCCCGCTTCAGGACAGTAATCGGTACAAATTCAATCCGCTCATAAGTCGTGAAGCGATGTTTACAAAGCAAACACTCCCGACGACGCCGAACACTTTGTCCTGCTTCTGTTGAACGAGACTCCAAAACGCGGCTGTCGGTGTGCTGACAATAGGGGCATCGCATAGTAGCAAGTCTTTAGAGACTGGTTAAATACAGAAAGTTGAGCCGATACAGGTCTATCTAATTTCCTCCGACTCGAATCCCTATCGGCAAAAGTAATCATATAGACCGTATTCGGCTCAGGGTATCCTAGAGAACTGATAAAATTCGCTCATCATCAGGGATACGAGGACGCTTTCTCAGAGGAAGAACAGCGCCGCCATCGCTACTTTTCAATCCGAGGCGGTTCCCGGAAGGCGATAGCAAAAAACAGAACGCCAAGAGCGCAAATCAAGAAAAATGTATAAATGAGGCTTTCCATGTCACAACTTACCCAATTATCTACTGTACTACCAGTTTAACTTGCTCATTGACACTCCCCTGTCTGAAGACGAGGGAATATCATTATATCGATCAACCACAATAGCGAAAGAGGCAAAAGAAAAAGTACTTTTTCTTTTGCCCTCTACCGATTAACGAAGTCTTGCTGTTTTACACGGCTTCTTTTTTCCGAGTGGTCTTATCACCCACTTTCTGGAACAGACCGAATTCGACCTGCTCGTCTAGGTCAGGATCAACCCCAGCAAATACATCTCGGAACAGAGTCCGGGAACCATGCCAGATATGACCAAAGAAGAACAACAGAGCAAAAACCGCATGACCGAAGGTGAACCAACCCCGTGGACTAGTACGGAACACCCCGTCAGAGTTTAAGGTTTCGCGATCAAATTCAAACGGCTCACCCAGTTGCGCTTTCCGGGCATACTGCTTGACAACCGCTGGTTCTTCAATGGTTTGACCATCCAAAAGACCACCGTAGAATTTAGCCGTGACACCTGTTTGCTCAAAGCTATATTTCGACTCAGCCCGCCGGAATGGAATATCCGCACGAACAACGCCATTGGCGTCGGTCAAAACGACCGGGAAGGTTTCAAAGAAGTTAGGCATACGGCGCACCGTCAATTCCCGACCTTCGCCATCGGTAAATACCGGATGACCCAACCAAGCTTGGGCAATACCATCACCCTTGTCCATTGGACCGGTGCGGAACAAACCGCCCTTAGCTGGAGAGTTGCCGATATAGTTGTAGAACGCCAGCTTCTCCGGAATCTGATTCCACGCCTCTGAGCGGCTGGCTCCGTCTGCCATCGCCAGTTCCACACGGCGATCAATTTCTTCCTGGAAATAGCCTTGATCCCATTGGTAACGGGTTGGACCGAACAGTTCAATCGGTGTAGCCGCAGAACCGTACCACATCGTACCCGCCACGACGAACGCTGCAAAGAATACAGCGGCAATACTGCTAGAGAGTACTGTTTCGATATTCCCCATCCGCAGCGCTTTGAAAAGTCGCTCTGGGGGTCGAACTGTTAAGTGAAAAAGTCCAGCAATAATTCCGACAATACCTGCAGCGATATGGTGAGCCACGATACCGCCTGGGTTAAAAGGGTTAAATCCTTCAGGACCCCACGCTGGGGCTACAGGTTGAACGTTACCCGTTAGACCATAAGGATCAGACACCCACATTCCCGGACCAAAAAGCCCAGTCAGGTGAAATGCACCAAAGCCAAAGCAGAGAAGACCCGACAAGAACAGGTGAATGCCAAACATTTTCGGCAAGTCCAACGCCGGTTCGCCGGTGCGGGGATCTCTAAACAGTTCTAAATCCCAGTAAACCCAATGCCAGCAGGCTGCTAAGAACAACAGACCTGCCAGAACAATATGAGCCGCCGCGACACCTTCAAAAGACCAATAGCCGACATCTGTCGCTGTTTCCCCAGTAATGCTCCAACCCCGCCAAGAGTCAGTGACCCCTAAACGGGCCATGAACGGCATCACGAACATTCCTTGACGCCACATGGGATTGAGGACTGGATCACTCGGATCAAATATGGCTAGTTCGTACAAAGCCATCGAACCAGCCCAGCCCGCCACAAGGGCAGTGTGCATCAGATGCACAGCAATCAGACGCCCTGGATCATTCAGGACGACTGTATGTACTCGATACCACGGTAGTCCCATCGACTACGCTCCTCCTAGAGATAGAGTTTCTACTTTGACGCTTCTTTTGAATCAAGATATTAGAAATTGATCTTACCCGCCTAGAATAATGAACCGATTACTTTTTGAGGTTAACCTCTATGTTCTATACGGCTAGGCGAGTCAGTTGACTGTGAAGTACCCCAACTTGCTTCGCTGAAGTTGGGGCTTCCAACTTAGCTAAACAAGGACGGTCTTATTCGTCTTTGGGATTTCCCGTCTCATTCGCCGATGCCACGTTGGGCACTTTCTAATTCCTAAGAGCAGAAAGTCCAGAACTCAATCTGGTGATGGTCTTACTCAGCGTCCACAGGCAGCCGCCCGTCTTCCACAGGCAGTTATTTTTTACTCGTACAACATAACTTGGCTTATCTTTTACCGTAGGGCGTAACCTAACGAACCAGCGGTCATGTTCTTTCCCTAGCTGCGATGTTTCTGCGGCAAGCATCTTACTGCTACTTTGAAGTTAGCCTGTCTGATAGTCCATACGCCTAGGCGGGTCAACAACCATTTTTATAGTAGCAGTCTGTTGATTGACTCCGTACCTCCGGAGGGTCCGCTGTCCATCCTCACCCTGCTAACGCTGAGGGTGAGGACTTCCGCGACTACGTTAAAGAAGTGTAACTTTTGTTAGAAACGATTGCAAGCCGAGGGGAAGTTTTGAGTTACTCCCTCCCCCGGTTCCTCTGCTCCGAGAGCTATCCAATCGCTAATCAAGAATCGTCAGTTTCTGAGGAGAGATTCAAAACACTCGGCGCGGTGGTCAATCGCTCAATCACTTGTTCAGCACTCATCAAACGTTTGAGGACGACTTGACCAATGGTTTTTGCGGATTGGGGTGAGGCTTCCGGTGTCGGTTTAACTTCTACCATCAGTACCGCATCCTCAACCCGATATAGCCATAACTTTTCCCCCTGTTCCAGGATGCAAAGGTTTAGACGGATGATTTCGGGTTCCCGTCGCCAAGCATTAACATTCCAGAGTCCTCCAAACTCCCAAACTCGTCCCACAGTCCAGCCATCGGATAGAAAAAAGTACTTTACAGACATTTGTATTACATTTATGGAACTGGTGTTCTAGTGCAGCATGGCAAAAGTTGTTTTTTGTTTCAGTCTGTATTGATAATAAAGTAGATAGGGTAGATAGGGGAGATGGGGCAGATGAGGGAGTTGGGGAATTCCAGCATGATCAAACCAGAGTAGCGTGGAGGTAGGGCAGTGAGTCTGGGTAAATGGATTGGTATACTTGCCTTTATTATTTCACTATTTATTTTGTGGCAAATTAGGCAGATTTTAATGCTTATATTTGCTGCAATTGTGATATCTAATGCCTTGAATATTTTGGTGGGAAGATTCCAACGCTCTGGAATGCAGCGTTTTTTCGCGGTTCTGCTGTCGCTTTTTCTGTTACTGTGTGTTTTGGTCGTATTTTACTTCCTAATTGTACCTCCTTTTGCCGAGCAATTTCTACAACTGAGTGAGTTGGTTCCCCAGGGTATCGAACAATTAGGTGAGTGGATAGAAGCCATCGAAGCGGATATTTCATCGGGATTGCTCGATCAGTATATCCCAGATATTAACCAGTTGCTGCAACAGCTTCCTCCCTTAATTAATCGTGTATTAGGGGGTGGAGTCACATTTTTTAATAATGCTTTGGGTGTTCTGCTTAATAGTTTGCTTGTCCTGATTTTAACACTGATGCTCCTTGCAGATCCTAACCCTTATCGGAAAAGTTTTGTTCGCATTTTTCCATCATTTTATCGGCGTCGAGTCGATGAGATTTTGCAACGGTGTAATGAATCGTTACGAGGATGGCTAGCGGGTATTCTGTTTAATATGGCAGTTATTTCTTTGTTGAGTTTTTTCGGCTTGCTGCTGTTAAGAGTTCCCCTGGCACTGGCACAAGCTACGTTAGCTGGAATTTTGACATTTATTCCCAATATTGGACCCGCGTTGAGTGTGATCCCACCCATAGCGATCGCGCTGCTGGATTCGCCCTGGAAAGCCTTGGCTGTATTGATTCTGTATATTGTGATTCAGCAGATTGAAACTAATTTACTCACGCCCTTAGTTATGGCGCAGCAGGTATCCCTGCTACCCGCCATAACTTTGCTCGCCCAGTTATTTTTCGTGACCTTCTTTGGATTTTTAGGATTATTCTTAGCGCTTCCCCTAACGGTAGTGGCTCAGGTTTGGCTCAAGGAGGTTCTAGTCAAAGATATTCTTGACCAATGGCATCATCCGAGTCACAAGGATGCTCAACCTGTAGCAACAACCTTTGCTGTTTCTCCCACTGCTGATACCCTAAGGGATGGGGGAGCAGGGGAAGCAGGGAGAGCAGGGGAAGCAGGGAGAGCAGGGGAAGCAAGGAGAGCAGGGGAAGCAGGGGGAGCAGGGGAAGCAGGGGGAGCAGAAGACGCAATGTAGAGACGTAGCTACGTCTGTACGCCCAATTCTCGACTTGTCACCCCATCAGGGCAGGTTGAGTAACATTAGAGCGGGAAAAAAACGATAATAGTGAAAAGAGCCACTAAGTAGGTTGATGGAAATAAACCGAACTCTGTTAAATTTTGTAAATATTCCTCGAACCCTTACAAATGACCAATGACCAATGACCAATGACAACTGTTGATTGTGCGAACCCTAGCTGAGATCAATGACAAAATTCACCATCGTCGTGCAGTCGTCTGGACGGTCGAGGAATTAAAAACGCGAGTCGCCGAGATAGGTGTTACTCAGGCGGCTAAGAACGTCGATGTGATTACCACAGGTACATTTGAGCCGATGGAGTCCTCTGGCGCGATTATTAATTTAGGTCACACAGACCCTCCGATTAAGATTCGTAAATGTTGGTTAGATGGTGTACCTGCTTATGCAGGCTTTGGTGCAGTGGATTTGTATTTGGGCGCGACTCAAGTCGTAGACTCTACCGATATGGGAGATCTGCCAGAGGTTGAGGAATCTAGGGAACGGGGTGGTTCCCATGTGATTGAAGACTTGATTGCTGGTAAATCGGTGCAGTTACGAGCGATGGGACAGGTAACAGACTGTTATCCTAGAGCCTCTTGTGATACGACGATTACTCGCGAAACGATTAACCAGTTCTATCTCTACAATCCGCGCAATCTTTATCAAAATTTTATCGTCGGCGTCAATGGGGGCGACCGCCTCTTGTACACTTATCTAGGTCCGCTCCAGCCCAGACTGAGCAATGCAGTCTATTCCAATCCTGGAGCCATTTCCCCACTCCTTAACGATCCTGAACTCAAATTGATTGGAATTGGCACGAAAATTTTCTTGGGTGGGGGTATTGGTTACATCGCTTGGGAAGGGACTCAACATTTTCCCCTGCAGAAACGCCTTCCCAATCACACGCCCATTGGTCCTGCCGCTACATTGGCATTAATTGGGGATGCCAAGCAGATGAATCCCAAGTGGGTACGGGGTTGCTACTTTAAAAATTATGGCCCGTCTCTGATGTTGGGCGTTGGTGTACCCTTACCTGTCTTGAGTGAAGAGGTTGTTCAGCATTGTGCTGTGTCGGATCAAGAGATTGTCGCCCCAGTGGTTGATTTCTCGATACCCCGTCGCGTTCGTCCCACCTTTGGATTAGTCAGCTACGCCCAACTGAAGCAGGGGCGCATTACTATTGACGGCAAATCTGTGCGGACGGCGCCCTTGGCAAGTCTATTTCTCTCACGGCAAGTTGCTTTGGAATTAAAGCAATGGATTGAAAGGGGAGAATTTACTCTCACCGAACCCGTGGCATCCATTCCCATGGATCGTTCCTTTCTGCCTCAAGATCGCTGGGGCGCTCAAATAACTATAGATTAAGCCAATCCCACGACCTTCAGTCGTGGGATTGGCGTCATCTGTCATCTGTCATTTGTCCTTTGTTATATTAGCACTTTACAGGTTTAACGTCCTATAACCGCCCCTAACTACCACTTCACCGATGAGGTAGAAGCTTGACATCCTCCCCACCCTGCTTGCGAGTCGTGGTGGGGATTCCCATCATTACTGACGGGGTTTCCTGGCTCGTCGAGCAACCTTACTCGTTTGGGTTTCCCCAGAAGAGCAGGGGGTCATCTCATCCCCAGGCGTAACTTTCCGTCTGCCCGACGGTAGTTGTGCAAGACCGGGCAACGCTAACATCAAAATATTGATGGCGGCGTTGGTGTCTCGTCGGACATCCTAGCATAGGACGGGAGAGATTGTAAAAAGCAGGTATTCAATATGCCTGCTTTTTACTTGGGGGAGTGAAGGCATCCCCACCCTACTCCACTTCGTTGGGTTGAGGATGGGGTTCTATAGCTCCCCCTCTCCCCCCCACGTTACGATACAATAGGCGGCGGAATCCTGATCCATGCCTATCAGGAATCGCTCTTAGGAATTACCTTTACCTGGCTTGTCCCTACGTTGAACCGGTTTGGATAAGGGTTCTGAACGCTTGAGTGAGGTTCCTGTTCCTGTTGTTTCGCCCGCACCACGACGGGGAGAACTCTTTTTAGGTCTTGACCCTTGGCGTGGGCGAAAATTCTTATTTGATCGCCTTTTGGGTGCATGAACCATACCAATATCATTGCCTTCCTCAATCATCAGGGTATTGGTATGCAGTTTGACGTGCAAATCCCAAAAGTGATTAATCACCTTTTCCCCAAGCAATCCCTTGAGCTGAAGCTTGAAAAATTTGGTTTTCTCTGACTCTTTACGGGGAGACTGTTTGATTTTGACAATCACGTCTTCATTCTCCCGCGACTGGTAAATGACTTGACCCCGAATTGAAAAATAACCTTCTGGTAGTTGCTCTGTTGGTTCAGGTTGAGAATCATCTGGAGACGTTTGCGCCTCAGGGGTTGACTCTTCCGGTGGCGAGTCGGTTGATTCCGAAGCCGTTGTTTGATTTTGATTGAGTGTTTCAGGTTCCCAAACACCGACAATTTGGACGTGCAAATTTCCGTCTTGTTGTCTCGTGCGAGGATAAACTACCCAAAGATGGGATAGAGCTAAATCAAGATGATTTTTCACCAAACTCATGACCCGACCCAGTAAGACGGCATCAATTAAGGTACCGTCATCTGCGAGTAGAGTACCCCGTGTCAATTGCTCAGCAGAGGGCATATATTTTCCCCGAATCAGACCGATTGCTCGGTACTGCATGGGTTCACTGGGTGGAGGAATAGGTTGTTGTCGTTGGACATCTGATGGCATTGTCCCGGTTGAATCCGTTGTAGTAGATGAGTTAGTCACGTTTTGAGAATTGCCATTGGGCGGGGCTGGGTGTGGCGGTTGCACACTGGATGCTTCTGGCAGATTTTCACCAGAAGACTTGGGTGAGTCGGAAGACCGATTCACAGAAGGACTCATATAACCTCCTAGCGGCGGAGACACATTCCCTTGTGGGAGTTGGACTGACTGCTTGAATTCTAGTTTGTTCAACATCCTTGCTGGAGTGGAACAGCTAGAATGACTCTCCTAGCTATGTTTCCCGCAAAAAACCAGCACAGTAAGCGAACTTAGTATCAGTCTGCCCATTTTACAAAATGCAGTCATAAGACTGGTACATCCGTAAAGTTTATGGAATCTTTACTCGCAACAATCTGGACTCTATTCAAATTTTGGCGGGAAAATAGGGTAGTGGGTATCAATCTGAGTAATCCGTTACATACTAGATAAGAGGACAAGATATGAGTGAATCATCCATCAATTCCTTACTGGAGGACTTAAAAAACCCTGACGAAAATGTCCGCAAGCAGGCAACCGAAGCATTATGGCGTATCTGGTTCTATCAAAAGGGAATCTCCGGTATGGAACGGCTGGAACGAACACAGATTTTATTAGAACGTGGGGAAGCAGCCCAAGCTGAAGCGCTGCTGACCCAGATTATTAGAGAGCAACCTGATTTTGCCGAAGCGTGGAATCGACGAGCCGTTCTTTACTACGTACTTAAACAGTATCAAAACTCAAGAGACGATTGTCAGCAGGTTATCCAACTTAATCCTATTCATTTTGGGGCGCTGCATGGTTTGGGATTGTGCCATGCGGCGTTGGGAGATTATCAAGCGGCAATTACAGCCTTTCGTAGGGCGTTGGAAATTCAACCCTATTCTTTAGTTAATCAAAAGTTGATTCTTGAATGCACGGCGCGGTTGAGTTAGAGGGTGAGTAACTGTATTAGTAGATGGGAAAGATGGTGATGATGGCGATGATGGTGATGTGTAGAGACGTAGTATGCTACGTCTCTACCGTGAGGTAAATTTGGTGAATATAAATCAGCTCTATCCCTTACAAGCGGGCGATTTGCTACGGGTGATTGCTCCGAGTGGTGCGTTAAGAGAGGTTGACGCATTCCATCAGGGAGTGGAAATTTGGCGTCGTCGAGGTTATCGAGTTGAATTGCCAGCTAATTGGGATGCTAGGGATGGTTACCTGGCGGGTACAGATAACCAACGACGCCAGCAGTTAGCCGCCGCTTGGTATGACCCAGAATGTCAGGGGATTCTTTGTATCCGAGGCGGCTATGGTAGCGCTCGTCTTCTGGAAGACTGGACGTGGACGTCTCCGATACCACCCCAGGTTGTAGGGGCGGGTTTGACCGATAACGCTACTCAAGAAACCGATAACTTGACTAAACCCGCCCTGCTTGGGGAACAGGGGAGTCTTGAGCCAAAATCCCATATCCCCAAATGGCTGATTGGCTTTTCCGATATAACTTGTCTCTTGTGGAGTCTAGCTGGAGTGGGAATTGGCAGTGTTCATGGTCCAGTCTTAACTACATTAGCCAGTGAACCGGAATGGTCGCTAAATCGCTTATTTGACTGTGTAGAAGGACGTTCTGTGTCCCTCTTAACTGGGAAGGGTTGGGGCGGGGGTAAGGTTAGGGGGTGGCTTTTGCCAGGGAATCTGACTGTGGCAACCCATTTACTGAGTACGCCGATTCTTCCACCGCTAGATGGGGCGATTCTGGCGTTAGAGGATGTAACTGAAGCGCCTTATCGAATTGACCGCCTGTTGACTCAATGGCGGATGAGTGGCATGTTACACAAGGTTAAGGGTATTGCCTTGGGACGGTTTAGCCGCTGCTATCCCCCCCAGAATATACCAAGTTGGACGGTTGAAGAGGTATTACGCGATCGCTTAATGGGTCTCGATATCCCCATTGTCTCCGATTTTCCCTTTGGTCACGATGGTGTCAACGCGGCTTTGCCTGTGGGACGCTGGGTTGAACTGGATGGGGATCAGGGAACATTATGTTGGAAAAATTAATAAATAATCGTCAGCCCGGAATGGTAAGCTAACAAATGCATCGAAAACTTTATAGCAAGTACGCATGGACTGTGCGGAAAGGAAACTGCCTGGGCAATCGGTCTGTCGGGAATAAGCCATGGGGCTGTTCTAGATAAGTGGTGAAAAACCAAAACCAGGAAATAACCAGGAAATCTAAGTAGTGATACTTAGAATCTTCAACTCTAATCTTCGATTGAGTTGGAGAGTCTGTCACATAGGGTAGGTCTAGTGTCAGCAACCCGCACGAAAGTAACGGGGTACCCTATTCATCCACCCCGCAAGGGGGAGGCGGTTAACACTGCTGTTGTTGTATTCCTCTCTGGTCAAAAGACACGGAGTTTCCTACATCGGAGGTATTTTGATGACTGGGTTAACCCAGGTTCCTTATTTATTACGAGCCGCTCGTGGTGAAGAATTAGAACGTCCGCCGGTGTGGATGATGCGACAGGCGGGTCGATATATGAAAGCCTATCGGGATTTACGCGATAAGTATCCCAGTTTCCGGGAACGCTCGGAAATTCCCGAAATTGCTATTGAAATTTCTCTCCAACCCTGGAAGGCGTTTCGCCCTGATGGAGTGATTCTATTTTCTGATATCCTCACTCCCCTACCCGGACTCGGTATTCCCTTTGATATTATCGAAAGCAAAGGACCAATTATTGATCCGCCGATTCGCTCCCAAGCACAAATTGACGGGCTTCATCCCTTAGAGTTAGAAAAATTAACATTTGTCGGGGAGATTTTACAAGCGCTGCGCCGGGAAGTCGGTAACGAAGCCGCTGTATTAGGCTTTGTCGGTGCACCTTGGACGTTAGCCGCTTATGCGATTGAGGGGAAAAGTTCCAAAAATTACTCGATTATTAAAGGGATGGCATTTTCCCAACCTGCCATGCTGCATGAGTTTCTGGGGAAAATAGCCGACGCGATCGCGGTTTATGTGCGTTATCAAATTGATAATGGTGCTCAAGTCGTGCAACTGTTCGATTCCTGGGCGGGTCAACTGAGTCCCCAAGACTACGATACCTTTGCCTTACCCTATCAGCAGCGAGTGGTTGAGCAGGTGAAAGCCACCCATCCAGATACGCCTCTGATTTTATATATCAGTGGGAGTGCAGGTATATTAGAGCGTATGAGTAAATCCGGTGTGGATATTATCAGCGTAGACTGGACGGTGGATATGGCAGAAGCGCGACAGCGGTTAGGCTATCATAAGAACGTTCAGGGTAACATGGACCCTGGCGTGCTATTTGGGTCACAGGACTTCATCCGCGATCGCATTTTGGATACGATTCGTAAAGCTGGAAACCGAGGTCATATCTTTAATTTGGGTCATGGTGTATTACCGGGAACCCCAGAAGATAACGTCAGGTTCTTCTTTGAGACAGCCAAACAAGTTGATCAATTGCTCACCGTTCATGCGTAAGAGATTGGGGATGGGTAAACCCTTCCCTTTGATCGAGGGAACCTGGTTTTTAATGTAGGGGCGGGTTTAACTACTATCGTTTCTTCCCTCACCCCGATTTGACTAAACCCGCCCCTGACACAAATGCAGGTGACGCCACTACTAGCGTGATACAGCTAAAATTGTGGAATAGAGGTTGAGCTAGGATTAGGATATTGAACAGACCCCAACTAATTGCAAGCAATTAGTTGGGGATTCTCCCCTGCTGTTACCACGAAGAGCCGCTGTTCTCGGTGGACATCAGGAACTTGGGTCCTTTATGCCCCTCCTCGCCATTTCTGAATCGGAGTTAAGACTGAAAAGCCATAAAAACGCACTCTTATTTTTACCCAGTAGATGCGTTATTGTAACAAATAATCTCTACTGGAACCCCCTAATCTTAAGTTTTCTAGGTTCTGTAGGTCGTGCCGAACAAATAAATGCCGCCGTACCTGTCGGAATTATAGCGCTACGCGCCAGGGAATAGGGAATAGGCAATAGGCAATAGTGAAGAAAAAAGCTTACCTGACAAGGGATTGAGCGATTTAAATTTTTCTTGATATGTCCTAACCTTAGTGCGTAGTGCTATATACCAAAATTGTTAGTGTTTCGCTTTCCCCCACCTAAATCTTGCGATTTTAGATGGGGACTGCGCTCAACTTTTGTTCAAGATCTAAAATCAAATGGCTCCCAAGCGAATCTTCATGACCGGTGCTAGTGGTTGTATCGGTCAGTATGTAGCCGAAACTTTAATTCAACAAACAGATCACGAGTTGTATTTATTGGTCAGAAATCCAGATAAATTAGGATTTGACTACCATGCTCGTCCGGGTATTACAATTTGTCAAGCTGATTTACGGCAGATTGATCAGTTTGGCGATTTGCTTAAAACTGTAGATGTAGCTATTTTGGCAGCAACGGCTTGGGGAGGAGTACAGGAAGTTTTTGATATTAATGTGGTCAAAACCCTGCGGTTGCTGGATTTGCTGGATACTCAACGTTGTGAACAAGTCATTTATTTTTCCACTGCTAGCATTCTCAATCAGCAAAACCAGTTACTCAAACAAGCCGGTCAACTGGGAACCGACTATATCCGTTCCAAATATGACTGTTTACAGCAGCTCTCAAAACTCGCGATCGCGCCTAAAATTACTACAGTGTTTCCCACGTTGGTATTGGGGGGAGATGAGCGTAAACCTTACTCCCATATTTCATCAGGGATTAAGGATGTGGTGAAATGGATGGACTTAATTCGTTGGTTCAAAGCCGATGGGAGTTTCCACTTTATGCACGCCCAGGATATCGCTCAGGTAGTGCGCTATCTGGTTGATCATCCTCCGAGTCAGGAGTTGACAGCGAACACAGACGACGTATTATTGACAAATCGTTTAGTCTTAGGAAATCCGCGCCTCACCGTGAATCAGGCGGTAGAAGAAGTCTGTACTTATTTCGGTAAAAAAATTTATGTTCGAGTCCCGTTATCGATTGGACTAGCGAATCTATTAATTATCTTATTCCGGATTCAGATGGCGGCGTGGGATCGATTTTGCCTCAACTATCGCCATTTCACTTATCAAAACCCAGTGAATCCCCAGACATTCGGTTTACCAACATACTGTCCTACCCTGAGTGACGTTTTGAAAATCAGCGGTATTCCGTAGGGGCGCACCGACGTGCGCCCTTTCCCGACGTGCATCTGTGTCAACTTAAGCTCAAAAAGAAAGCAATACCTTGAGACAGACCCCTCCCTAACCCTCCCCTTCGCAAGGGGAGGGAACCTCACGGGGTGACAAGCTCGCTGAAGTGTTGAGCCATCCTGCTTTTAGACCATTTCTTCTTGTCACAGATAGGGTCAAAGATAGCAGTTTTATCTGGGGGACGAGCGCCTCCCCCATACCCCCTGCGCAACGCAACGCTAGAATATATCTCATGGCTGTGGTATTTATGTGTCAATAAGGGTGTCAATAAGGCTTCATCTTTGGAGATACTAATGTCGCTCAAAGCCTGATTTTAAAAGGTTTTAGACTGCTTGTCACCCCTTCAGGGAGGGAACTCTAAGGGCTTTGGTTTTTCCCCATAACCGATACCCGACACCCGACAAACGGGTTCAAAATATAAATTGTTACCTACTTCCTATCGCCTGTTCTATACAATGGAATAGAAAGAGATGGAGTTAGCGTTATAACCCCATGCTATCCATCCAGTTTTCGCGGATGATACTCTGGTCAAAAAACGGTTTCCCAAACAAGTCTCAATAATCTTTCTGGAATCCGTCTGATGGGTGATGTAGATTAATACAGCCTTTGACTAAGGTCACTCATTCCCCAAGAGGGTATCGCGTATACTATCTGCTAGAGGAGAAGCCCAGTCATCTAACCTAAGACAGATTTTAAGCCCAAAATGCTGAGAATTCTGTAAAAACGGAAACTGTGGCGATGCGTTAGCAGTAAATCTCAGTAAGGGTTTCCTGGCAAAACAGGTAACCCTTATCGCTGAGAAAAACGAAAAACGCTGTTATCCGGTCATCAAGGGTGGGAATTCTAGTAATAAGTGATGACACACTTCGATCAAGTGTCGTTATCGGTCGTAATCTAAGAGATCACTATGCCAGCCACTCCTTTTACCGACACCGAATTCGACCACGACCAACCTACCTACAGCCTGGATTTGCATGATACCCACGGCGATATAGACAATCCTGTGGATGATTTCGTTGATCCAGATATTGAAGAGGACATCGACACGACTAGCTTTGCTAAAAGTGCCAACCGCCGCACCACCGATTTGGTGCGGCTATATCTTCAAGAAATCGGTCGGGTTCGTTTATTGAGACGAGATGAGGAAGTCTCAGAAGCTCAAAAAGTTCAGCGCTATATGCGACTACTGGACTTGCGCGTCAAGTTCGCCACACCAGAGGAGCCAGTTATTGAGCATTTCGTTCATTTAATCGAAACCCATGACCGTTTAGCCTCTCAGTTAGGACATCGTCCCTCCTTAGAACGCTGGGCGACAACTGCTGGGGTGGATGTGGCTACCCTGAAGCCAAGTCTGGTGGCGGGGAAACGGCGCTGGGCGGATTTAGCGGAACTGACGGTTAAGGAACTGGAACAGGTTCAAGCCCAAGGTTTGCAGGCGAAGGAACACATGATTAAAGCTAACCTGCGCCTGGTGGTGTCGGTGGCGAAGAAGTATCAAAATCGCGGTTTAGAACTGCTAGATTTGATTCAGGAAGGAACCTTAGGATTAGAACGGGCAGTTGAGAAGTTTGATCCGACTAAGGGGTATCGGTTTAGTACCTATGCCTATTGGTGGATTCGTCAGGGAATTACTCGTGCGATCGCGACTCAAAGTCGGACAATTCGCTTACCGGTTCATATTACCGAAAAGCTGAATAAGATTAAGAAAGCCCAGCGGAAGATTTCTCAGGAACGAGGACGTACAGCCACGATTGAGGATATCGCCAAAGAGTTGGAAATGGATGCGCCGCAGGTACGGGAAGTGCTGATGCGAGTTCCGCGATCGGTTTCCTTAGAGATTAAAGTCGGGAAGGAGAAGGATACAGAACTGGGTGATTTACTCGAAACCGAGGAAACCTCCCCAGAAGACGTATTGATGCGTGAGGCTTTACAGCGGGACTTACAGCAACTCCTAGCTGATTTGACTAGTCGCGAACGGGATGTGATTTGTATGCGGTTTGGTTTGGGCGATGGACATCCCTACTCCTTGGCTGAGATTGGGCGGGCGCTGGAACTGTCTCGCGAACGGGTGCGGCAAATTGAGGCTAAGGCGTTGCAGAAGTTACGCCAACCCAAGCGGCGGAATCGGGTGCGGGATTATCTGGAAGCGTTGAGTTAGAGTTCTCTTCTCGGTTAGGTTGTTTAACTCCAGGTTACATGGGTAGTACACTGGCAAGGTTAAAACGTTGGTCAAGTATTTTCGCCAAACCCTTATGAGAGTAGCTATCCAGAAAAATTTTACCCACAATTTTAACCTTGCCGATGTAGTAGGGTGGGCGATGCCCACCCTTTATCCTAACTAATCATCAACAAGTCAGTAGACTTTTATAGCGAATTAGAGTATTGTTTAGTGTATTACTAATCCATCTGAGCCGATTGCTAGGGTAGCGTAGTCAGTTGGTGGATTAATAAAACAGGAATTGAATCAACTATGCGCGTACTAATCCTTGCTGATGATTGCAATCCTGACTGGCCCTCTTTACCCGTAGTCGGTTAGGAAGATTCCTAAGCTGCTGGGCTGCGTGAGACAAGTCCGACACTACCTCAAAGTGTTCAAACCCCATATTGTTCACGTACATGGTCGCGCTCCTTCATTAATGTGCATACTCGCTGGTCGCAAACCTGATTTTTTCACCCTGCACAATTCTATCTTTGTTGATCAGGTAGGAGCATTAGACCTGGGATTCGTTCGTAAATACTTTTCCCCCCTAGCACACCGGATAATCGCACTCAACCCCAAAGCTGTGGAGTATGTCACGACAAAACTCGGCGTTAAACCAAAAGATGTTCAATTCATTACCAATGGTACAGATTGTGATCATTTTCGCCCACCTACTGAAGTAGAACGTGAGGAAGCCCGGATGCGATTTGGCGTAGGTAAAAATGAAATAATGGCTGTATTCCTGGGTAATTTTATTGAACGAAAGCAACCTGATGCGGTCGTGGCATTAGCAGCAGCAGCGCGGGATGTTGGTTTAAAAGCCTTACGGTTTGCTCTGTTTGGAATGGGTTCGCTGAAAGAGGCATTACAAGAACGTATTCACACTTTGGATCTGGAAGATGTATGCCAACTCCATAACTGGGTGGATGATCCACGTTTAGCCTACTGGTCAGCAGACATATTACTCTTACCTAGTCTGGAGGAGGGTTTTGCACTTGTAACAGTTGAGGCATTAGCCTGCGGATGTCCAGTTTTAGGTACTCGTACTGGTGGCTGGGAATTTACAATCCGTGAAGGCATTACAGGTTTTAGCTGCGAGATTGATCGAGACAGTTTTATCACTAAAGGTCTTGAAGTATTGGGAAACCGAGAGACATTACAGCAGATGCGACCTGCTGCACGGGCTTTGGCGGAAGAACAACTAAGTATCCAGCAGCAGATAAAACAGACAACTGATGCTTACTATCGATTTCTGGCTGAAAGAAAAGCTCCAACTCATGACTAACAGGTAAAGAGGTATAGCTGTCGCTATAAAGGTTAGGACAAGTTTAATAGCTAAAACAACCACGTACTAGCAATAAACCTTATAGCTCAAGCTAATCACGACTCAGTGACATCCACTGTATCCCGTTCGGTTTTTAACCAGCGACTCTGAGGCTTGATTAGAAAAGCCGGGTAGAGGGAAACCTTCCAGAGGATGTAAAAGGGAACAGCCAAAAGCGTCCGTCCTGGTATATCTGCACGGCAAAACTTAGCCCAAGAGCCAATAACTGAGATCAGAATCAGTAGTCCTTCTAATGCCAACACAATCCCTGGTATCCAGGATACTCCCAATACTGCCGCTACGAATGCTCCTCCTGTAACTGCTGCCCAGATTAAGAGTAACAGCGAAAGGGGCGGTACAGCCAGTTCTAGGGCGAGGGCGAGTAGATCAAACCGTCTTTGAGAGATAAATTCTTGCAGCAGTCGAGGGACTTCAGTGAACAACATCTCTAAGTGACCATGTTCCCAACGGGCTTTTTGGCTTTTGGCAGCTTTATCTTTCATCAGACGCCCTTGGACATGGGCATCTTGGCAAAATAAGGGCGGATGTCCAGCAATGGCTAAATCCACAGCCAACTGCATATCATCCACTGTTTTACATCCTGCTAAGGATATCTTACTCATCAGCGACCAGGGTAAAGCCATTCCTGAACCCATCAACAAACAAGGTAATCCCAGTCGCGTGAGTCCGACAGGACGAACTAAGTTTTTCACCCGCAGTGATAAGGTTGAGATCAAATCGTTGACTCCAGGATTGTCGGGCTGAGTCATCAGGTAAGTGGCTTGAACCGGGCGTTCTGAAGCCCCTGCTAGTCGGGCGATTTTATCAATTGAACCGGGACTAACTTGGCAATCGGCATCAACGAGTACCAGTACGTCAGGGGGTTCTGTCTTGATGCAGCGTAAGCCGTAATCTAAGGCATATCCTTTACCCCTTAAATCCGGATTTTCTCGTTCAATCGCCGTTGCGCCGACTTGACGCACAACCTCGGCTGTGTTATCAGTGCAGTTATCAGCAATGACGATAAGTCGGTCTGAGTCAGTTAATTGTGGGAGTATTGTCTTCAGAGTGACAGCAATATCAGAGGCTTCATTGTGTGCTGGTATTAAAATGGTAACCTTGGGGCGGGGGGTTGGCGTTTCTTCTGTGTCTTGACGCGGTGGGAAGAACGCCGCCAGACATTCGATAAACAGAGTGGCGATGGGGATAAGCAATGCCAAGGCTATTACAGATAGGATAATTTCCACAATTAGAACTATTGGCTGATTGGTTGACATCACAGGGAAACTCCTATGTTAAGTTGGCTGATAGTCTCCAAGATTGGCATCTGACCTGAGGGGAGTGATAATTTTGGCAGGGACTCCCACTGCAGTTGCACCGGCTGGAACATCACAAAGAACCACTGCATTAGCACCAATATTGGCATTATCTCCAATGGTGACATTGCCAAAGATTTTCGCACCCGCACCGACGTTGACATGAGTTCCCAATTTTGGTGCATCAAAGGGTTGATCCAGGTAACGATTGCCGAGAGTAACACCTTGGCGGATAATACAATCGTCGCCGATCGCACAGTCTCCATGGATGATGATGCCATGCTGATGCTCTATGATAACGCGGCGACCGAGTTGAACCGTGTAAGGTAATTCAATTCCGTAGGTGTTACGAATTTTGCGATAGAATGCCCGGTAAAGGATGCTAAAGGGCGCTCGCAATAGTTTGGGTTGGATTTTCATGCGCCAGACACCAAAGCGCTGAACGGCGATAGCGCGAAATCCGGGTCTTGTCCAATCGCGTCCATGGGCAATCCAGTCTTCTTTGATTTGTTGCCAGAGTCCAAGATTGTTAGGGACTGATTCCTCTATATTAGATTGTATCTCTGGTTGCACGACCATAGTTTTTCTTGTTAACTGGGCGGTTGTAGACGCGGAGCGGCTTCCCGTAGGGTAACCGCAGCTACACAAACTAAACCCGCCTGCGCGGGTTTCCACATCTCTAGTTTGGGAGCATCCCATTTTGGAAACCCTATTCCCCAAAGCAACGATATTTCAATGGTTTCAGCCCTATAAAAAGAGCTAACGCGCAAAATCGGAATGCTCCCTCTAGTTTTTCGGTATTAGTCCGCGTAGGCGGACTTTGTTTGTCTAGCCGCGATTTCCAATCGCCATGGCTAAAGTTGACTTAAACTTAAACACGACAATAGTTTGATCGCTATGATACACCGCCCTTGAAAAATACGCTATTGCGGACAAAATCTGCCAACAGTTGGGGCGGATCATTATCAGCTTTACGTTGAAGCACTCGGCGCAAGCGCCACAGGGCAAAACCTGAAGCCCACGATATATCAGCCAGGGAAGCGTACAGCCAACCGTAGTTTTTGATAAAGTACCGTCGCCGGGAATTAAACCAGTATTGGGGACGGCGTTTGCGGGGGCGTTTGGTGTCGGTGACGCCGGAACTTTGTCCAACGAGGTGGACGACTCGACTTTCAGGGACATACCAGCAACTCCAATCGGCTTTTTTTGCCTGTAGGCAAAAGTCCATTTCTTCGTAGTACATGAAGTAGTCTTCATCAAGTAAGCCCACCTGTTCAAATACTTCACGACGGACAATCATACTAGCACCCGCAACCCAGTCGGTGGGACAGGCTTGTTCGGGAACGGGGGGCCATACCACCCATTTGGTCAATAGTTTCGAGACGACGCCTAGACGGAAACCGCTATCCACTTCACTGAGAACTGTATGAAAGCGAAATGCTGAACATTGGGGGGTGCCATCGGGCTCTTCTAAGCGACTTCCAGCGATTCCTACATCAGGATGGTCATTCATGAAGTCTACCAACGCTTTTATGGCATTGGGACGTGCGATCGTGTCTGGGTTAAGGAGTAGGATGTAGGGAGGGGGATTAGTTGAATCAAGGGCTGGACGAATGGCTGCGTTGTTGCCAAAAGCGTAGCCGCCGTTGTGGTCTAATGGCATAACCGATGCCCAGTCACTCCAACCTTCGGTTTCTATGGCGGTGCTGATTTGTTCGACTGACCCGTCGCCAGAGGCGTTGTCGGTCACAACAACGCGAGTACCGGGTAGGGATTGGACTTCATCGACTATGGAGTGGAGGCAATCGATAGTCATGCTGGGAGTGCGGTAGTTAAGAATAACTACTAACACCGGGTAAGGGGAATTGGGTTCAGTGATATTAGACATGAGGATAGACTCGCGATCGCGCAACAGGTATAATTTTCATTCAGGAAACAGCCTTGAGCCTTTGTGAAATGGGTAAAGAAATACCGACGTTGGCGCTGGTGCTTAATCGCTCACCAAACGTACTGAGTCGGTCGTCCTACGAGTGGTCTAATGGGTGATTGATGCAGCCACTGCTCATACCCTATGGCAATGGGTCTAGTTAACAATTCGCGCCACAGCGAGGCTATTTTGCCATTTTCCACCATTGCCGTATACAGCTTTCGATAGGATTAGGGTGCATCTCATACCCAATCCGGGTTTACTACCCCCTTTATAGTCTAGTCCGTGTAGGCGGACGTTGTTTGTGTAGCTGCGACTTTCAGTCGCCAGAGTCCCTTTGAGAAAGAATATTATCCTACAATGGGAGTTGAATAAAATAACTGACCATCGGGTCGCCCTAAGTATTCTTGAGCTACCTTTCGATTAGACTCTTCAAATTCCTTGAGGAGATCAATTCGCTCTTGAGTTGTCATCAATTCATTACTGAGCAAAAAATTAGGTAAACTTGCTATTAGTCGGGACAGGTTAGTATCGGGAATTAAATAAGTATAGTAGAGTCCAGTCATTTTCTTTTTTGAAATAGACATTTGACCAATAGCAATACCACTCAAAAATCGAATTACTTTTATTGTTCTTAGGGTTGGAGAAATGTTTATTGACTGGGCTTTTTTCAAGTCTAAACCATCGGAGTTTATATGTATGGATTTCAAGAAATCATTGAATAACCCATTAGATAACTGATCTTTCTCATACACCCTGACAATTAGGTTTTCCTTACCAAAGGCTTGTTTCCAAGGTTCTAGTCTTTGATAATAATCAGCATAATATTTATTATCTAAAATATGTTGATTTAGGCTATCCCAATGGTGAGCTGTTTTTACAGCTTGACAGTATAAGGATATCAAATAATTATCCTGTCTTCTTAGGTAAACTATTATCTTGGTTTCGTAATTTGACAGATAATCTTTCAACTTAGGAATTAGTCCAGAGTCTAATCTAAAAAAATCTTCTGAGCTAATGACAATATTATTAGATTCCTGAGACCTTATTTCCTGGAGCAGCGCTTCCCATTTTTCCGCGTTGAGACCATAATCTTTATCATTATCATTTTTTTGAATGAGTTTGTGGTGACTACCTTTCGATAAAGGCAAGAATAAACCCTTACTGAGAAGTTGTTCTCGGTTGTTTAATAATAACTTTTGTATAGCACTTGTTCCTGTTTTATGCGTACCAATGTGAAGATAAACTGTAGTCATGGTGAACAATTAATTAAGAATATTGGATTATGATTTTAACCTTGGACTCAAGTTAACTAGCTGTAGAGTTGTTCAAGCAGCTAAATTTAAATTTCAGCCTTATTGGCAACATTTTCTTGTTTTATCTTCAGGATTTCTGTTTCAACAACCCCTAAGAAGTTTTGCCCCCAAGTGTGAGAGTCTTGGCGGACGCTGAGAATATTCTGCTGTAGACTATCATAGCTTTCGAGCAACTCTTGCTGAGCTTGCAGGAACGAATCCACCGATAAATCCTTAAGCTGAACAAAACATCCCGGAAATCGTCGTTCGGCTGTGGTGACATCGCCCAAGTAAATCGCGGGAATTCCGGCGATGATACTATCCGCTAGTGTTTTGGTGACGTAGCCAGGACAAAGTGCTTCCTCCGCCACAAGGGAGTAGGGATATTTTCTTAGTGTCTCTATTTTGTTTTGTGGTAAAGTCCCAGTAACTTCGACTAAATCTATATGTCCAGCCGTTGCCAATTCTCGATAAAGGGAATTTATTTGGGGTATTAGTCCCCTTTTGTCCTGTTTAGCATGGCTCAACGCCACGCCTCGCGCCGAACTCTTAGTTAAACGGGAAGAGCCTACATCGGCTTCCCAAACTTTTTTTTCTAGGACTGATTTATCGTAGAAAAAGGGCATATCATAGTGTAAAATGTGAGGAGCTTGGAAGGAGCGATTCCAGGTTAAGACAGCGACCCAGCCTTTGCTGGAAAGAGTCTCCAAGTTATATCCCCCATCAAGATGAGATTGATTGGATATGAGCAGGCAAGGGAGTTGTTCGGGTAGGGAAAGACAGTCTTTATACAAGGTTTTGTCTATATTCCAAAATACAGCTATATCGGCTTGCTCTAAGGCAATTGGCTGGCGAGTTATTACGACGTGAAACCCTAAGCCTGACAATCGGGATTTTAATTGGTGGAGGGGGGATAATCCTGTTTGAGCATCGGGGTTGGTTTCCCCCTGGAATTCTAAGTCCTCTTGACTCGATAAAGAACCAACGGTAAAGACTATCTTCATGGAGATAATCTCCTTCTTATTCTAGAAACGATTTGATTGAAAACGCCGGAGAAGACTTGGGGCGCATAAAGCCCTAAATAGCCTATCGTTTTTAGGCGACCCGGACAATTCTGCCAAGTTAAGCTAGCTAGCACCAGGCGCAGGATGTGCCAACCAGCTGGGAGAAAATGAGGAATAAGTTGACATTGGCTCCAAATTCGATATACCTTTTCCACAGCACGAGAGATTAATAGAGGCTCTGAACTGTGGAAGGCTTGGATCAAATAATAGCTCACATTGTCTGTCACCGTACTGAGTCTAACCAGAGCGCCTTGTTGACTCACTTGTCCTGGATGTCTCCTAATCCTAACGCTGGGTTGTAAGCTTTGCTGTAATCGGTTGATTCCGGGGTGGGCGGCGACAAAGTCATCCAATCGCCAGCCTGTGGAAAACATCTTCATCATGGGCTGGCAGGTTCTTAGGCTAGATGTTGATGTAATTAGACCCGATAATTGGATGAAAAAGCGACTGTGCATATCCATCAGGATATAGTCGGGCGGCTGCATTCCTTGGGGAAACGTTGATAGATGTTGGGTTACGATTGAATAGCACTCAGTGGTTTCATACCATTCATGAGACCCGACGATTGAGATATGCTGATTGCCATGATTCCGTAACAGTTCCAGGGCTTCTACTAATCCCGCTTCCAGCAGCCAATCATCAGCACATAAGAAAAAAATATAATCGGTGTCAACGTGGTCAATCAGGGAGACAAGATGGGCGGTGATGGTGGGGAGGAGTTGGGGTTGAACGATGACCTCCACATTATCCGGTTTATCGGCTTCAACCACCTGCAAGTCTTGCTGTTGTAACTCACTATAATTAAAACTAACCAGGATGCGATCAAATTTATGGGCTAAGGGGGTGACACTTTGCCAGCACTCTTGCCAGTACGCACCACCCTTATACACAGGAATCAGCAGTGTCACTGTGGGCTGAATGCCGATGGCGGGTTGGGTTGGATGTTTAATGTCAAGCTGAGTGGTCATGCTTATGAGTTGAACGAATAGGGGATGGTGTCGGCGGGGTCGTATAATTCATCCGAGTAGGCGACTAACAGCATCGGCTCATGGCTATCTGGGGGATTACAAAAGATATGGGCAACACCGGGCGGAACCACGAGGGTGACGGGTTCAGTGGCGGTTAAGGTCATGTCCCGTTGTTCATGGGTGGAGGTATCGGCTAAACTGACCAGGGCGCTACCTTGAACCACGGTAAACCATTCATGGGCTTTGATGTGGTAATGACCGCCCCGGTTTTGACCGGGTACAGCTAGAGTGAGGTAAACTTCGCCGGTGTGATGGGGGAGTCCCTGTTCTTTGCCATCTATGACTTTGAGGAACCAACCTCGGTCGTCACTTCTCAATGTTCTGGGGATTAAGTTAACCTTGTCTAGTTTATTCACAGTTGTTCCTCTACCATTTCCGCTAGTCCCTGTTGGAGTGAGGTTGTGGGCAACCAATTGAGATGGTTTTGAAGTTTGCTGATATCTGCAGTATAGTTCATCAGTTCATTGGGTCGGTAGGGTTTAGCCCCAAATCGTAGATCAGCGGTGATATGATGGCGGCTGAGTTCATTGGCAATTGCTTGGATAAAATCCCGCAGAGTAATGGCTTGACCAGACGCCACATTTAATACCCGGAGTTGCTGATTATCCGGGGGAATCGTTAATGCCCGCCAAAAGGCTTGGGCGACATCTTTGACATAAGTATAATCGCGAAGTTGTTCGCCCGGGGTGATTTCTACGGGTTGACCCCGTTGGGCTTGAGCGATGATATAAGGGGTGAGGCGGGGTTCTTTTTCCCCAAGACCATAGATACTAAATAGTCGCAGGATGGTAATCGGTAACTGAGTGGCGTAGAGTTGGGCGAGGAGGGTTGAGGCGGCTTTGGATACGCCATAGGCGGAGGGGGGGGCGATGAGATCAGTTTCTTTGAGGGGGCGATTTTGCGGGGCGTATTCAAATCCTGACCCCGCGATGACGATTGATGGCTGTAAGTTGAGAGATGTGACGGTTTCTAGCAAGACGGCTAAACCGACGGTGTTGACCCGGAGTAAATCGGGGGGTTTACCAGTACCATAGGCTACACCGCCAGCGGCTAAATGGAGGATACCATCAGGGCGAATATTGGTAATAATTTCGGCGATGCAGTTGTCGTCGGTCAAATTGCCTGTCCAGGAGGTGAGTCCCGGTTTGTCGATTGAGTGACGGGATAGAGTGTGAATGTCCACGCCAGCCGCTTGACCTAGTTCGACAACATGGCGACCAATGAAACCGCTGGCGCCCGTGATTAATACGCGACGGTCTTTTAGTTGATTCAGGTAACTCATGACCGTTATTATATCCGAACATACGGCACGCCAGCCAGTAGGTGTCACACTCGTTCCCCGGCTCCGCCTGGGAATGCCCTTGGGGAGGCTCTGCCTCCTGTAGTCGCGGCTCTAGCTGCTCAGAGGAAACTTGAAATAGATTTGACCATTGAATCGGGCGCAAGTAAAGATCTGCATCTGTTGTCAACTTAAGCGGAAAACCCCTCACCCCCAGCCCCTCTCCCACGCCGGGGAGAGGGGAGCAAGAAAGGTGTTATCCCTCTTCTGTCATTCTGGGAAAAGTAAAATCATTGCCAACTGATGAAAGTCAAACCCCATGGACAATAGAGCGATCGCAAACTAATAGAAACCCATGTCTTAAGCCTCTAGAGTGAAAGTCGCTCTGTGTAAGGCTTCCAGAGTTTGCTCTGGCGAGAGTGACAAAAGAGCGATATATTGCAGGCGTAGCCACCTACATTCATTTTTCATCCTTGATTGTTCCAATTCCCCTTCTCCCTTGATGGGAGAAGGGGTTAGGGGATGAGGGTGAAATGCTTGCCAGTCGTGCTTTTTACCTTAAGTTGACACCAATGCACGTCTGTGCGCCCCTACAATGTTTCGCCGCTACTGTTATCAACGAGTGACAGAGGATGTCAGTTCCAGATGGGGCATTAAAAACGCCCGATACCAATCAATGGTTTCTTTTAAGGCTTCATCAAGGGAGTATTGAGGCTCCCAGTTTAACAATTGTCGTGCCTTTTGCGCCGAAAGATATTGATGGATAATTTCATTCTTGACTTGGTTGAGAATCAATGGCTCTAGATCCTTTCTATCCATAAGCCGTATAATCTTCTCAACCAGTTCTAGCACCGTAATTTGCAGTTCATTACTAAAATTGAACGCTTCTCCCCAAATCTCTTGGCGTTCCATCTGTTCGGCGAGATGGAGATAGGCTAATACCCCATCCTTCACATAAAAATAATCCCGAATATAGCTACCATCACTGCGAATAATCGGGCGTTCTCCCCGTAAAATTGAGCGAATCGTGCCAGGGACAATCCGGTTAAAATTGAGATCACCCCCACCGTAAAAGTTACCGCAGCGGGTGACACAGACGGGTAAGTTGTAGCTGACGAAGTAGGTGCGGCAAATTAAATCAGCACAACTTTTGGACACATCGTAGGGATGCTCTCCCTGGAGGGGGGTGGTTTCGTCATAGGGTAAAATCTCTTGGTCGCCGTAGGCTTTATCACTGGAGGCGACAACGATACGACTAACTCCCCCAACTCGGCGACAGGCTTCTAGGAGGTTCCAAGTCCCCTTGATATTGGCTTCAAAGGTGCCTAGAGGTTCCCGGTTGGCGACGCCGACGATGGTTTGGGCGGCTAAATGGAAGACGGTATCGATTTCGTACTCACTCAGGGTTCGTTCTAAGGTGGCGATATCTTCCACCCGCCCATAGACGGTGACAATTTTTTGGGATAACCCTTCTGTAAATAGGCGAGACTGGGGCACCCAATCTCGCACTAAACCGACAACGTTTGCCCCTCGATTGACCAATTCCTGTGTCATCCAGCTTCCCAGGAGTCCAGTACAGCCGGTGACGAAAACAGAACGGTCTTGCCAAAATGAGTCCATTACCATACTTTCCACAGGGCTTCGCCAGAATTATACAGTTTATTCAATAGTTCGAGTTCGCGATAGGTATCCATACATTGCCAGAAGCTATCATGTTTGTAGACGGCGAGTTCTCCCTTGGCGGCTAAGGCTTTTAAGGGGTCTGACTCAAATATGGTCTCGTCTCCCTCAATTAAATCTAACACCTGGCGGTGCATGACAAAATAGCCACCGTTAATCCAACCGGCACTGGTTTGCGGTTTTTCCTGGAAGAACGTGACTAGGTTATTTTCGATACTCATTTCCCCAAATCGGGAGGCGGGGTGAACGACGGTCATTGTGGCTAGTTTGCCGTGGCTGCGATGGAAGTCGAGTAGGTCTTTTATGTTAACATTACATACACCATCACCGTAAGTCGCCATGAATAGGTCACTACCGATTTGATCCAGGTAGGGGGCGAGGCGTTTTAGGCGTCCGCCAGTCATGGTTTCTTGTCCGGTGTCGATTAACCAAATCCGCCAGTTTTCTTCGGGATGACTGGAGTTGAGTCGGGTGACTCGCTTGTTGCCTAATTCTAGCATCACGTCGTTGTGATTCCAGTCATAGTTGAAGAAGTATTCGCGGATTAGGTTGCCTTTATAGCCCAAACAGAGGAGGAAGTCAGTGAAGCCATAGTGGGCGTAGGTTTTCATGATATGCCAGATCATCGGGCGATCGCCGACCATGACCATGGGTTTGGGTCGAAATTCAGTTTCTTCTTTGAGGCGGGTGCCTTTGCCACCACATAGGATGGCGATGGGGATAGTGTTCATTAGTATTCAGTCCTCCCTTTTTAATCAAATTATAAGCGGCTAAGTTATTAAGGACACTACCGAAGCCGGAAGTTTATTGCGTTGCTGGCTTGAGTATTTTGGCAAAGTATTCGGTGTAGCGACGGTTGCTGTTAAACCCCACTATACCTGCCAAAATTGCTTGAATTGCGGTCGTGTTGTGAAAAAAGCACTTAAACGAAAATAGTCTCCAATGTATAAGAATTGAATTAAATGTTTCTGTTTCAACTATTGCGGATACTGACCCAAAAACGTTGTTTTTCACGCTTGTGCTTAATCGCCCTCCCCATAAACTTAATAGGTCGTCCAATTAGTTTCTGAATTGGAGATTGGCTCAGCCAGCGATTATAACCTTCTGCAATCGAACCTGCCAACAAATCACGCCAGAGCAAAGCGATGCGATCTGGTGTAAAGTCCTTAGCCCGTCGAAAACCGTTTTCTACCATTGCTGCATACAACTCTGGCTCATCCCGCAAACGCTTTAGTGCCGCGATCGCATCCTGGGGACTCCTTACCTCAATATAGTCCAGTTCCGATTGCCGCAGGTGTTCAAAGGCGGGTTCTGGACCGAGTAAGGCGGGACACCCAGCGAACCAAGCGTTAATCAATTTACTCGCTGGCTTAATCGATAAATCATACTCCGTACAGTTTCGGACTGCCAACACTACGTCGGCTTGACGATAATCTGTCCAAACCCTATGCCCCCCTTGGGATAAGTCTGTGCTAAGGGATAAGGTCATTCCCAGGGATTGCAGTTGCTGCAAAAATTCTGGACTCTGAAAGGGTTGGGCAAAATAGATACTCCTACCTTTGTAAACAATGGTTTCAACTTTGCTGCCTCGGCAGCGATCGCGGGGTTTGAGTGCCACTTGGGGCCAGAATGGTATAAAGTGGTCGGTCGAATCAATCACGTTTAAGCGATTCTGAACGATCCGTTGCTCGCAGATTTCCGGTCTACCTCGGTCATGTTGGCAGGCGACAACATAGCTGTGGAAGGGATAGTCCCTGAGTCCTAGATGATCATAACTGGTGACACAGATCTGACCCGGAATATAGCGAGGAACTAGGTGTACGTTCAAGCCGCGTCGTTTTAGCTGGACGTAGGTTTGCACCGACCAGGAATCATTACCATCTCGGAATCGGTCGATGATTTGTTCTACGGGGGGTGGGTGAGGGCTTTCCATGACATCCTGCCACACTTGGATGTTCTTGCTAATGAAGTACACCGGGTAGGGTAGTGGCTTTTGGGTTGATAATTCTTGCATAAGATAGTGTTTTAGTCAAGTTTAGCAATTCAGTACCCGCTATCGGCAGATTTTCAACCCCGAAGCTGCCATAAGTCTTGGGGTTGGTTACAGTACTCTAAGAACCTAGAGGTGTCGGCTTCTAGAATATCTGCCACCCACTCACGAGTTTGGGGCTGCCATTGCGGTCGTCCTGAGAATTCCTGGAAGAATAGCTGTTGTTTGAGTCGATGGCGTAAAGATGGGGGAATTAGCTTGGCTGTGGCGCGGAATAGAGAGAATGAACGCAGGCGCGAAAGGGTATGGCTGGGTACTTTTTTGCCCGTTGAGGGGTTCAGGTGAAGCTGAGGATCAGCTAGGGGGGCATCGGGATCGACATCTAGGAACTGAAAGCAGCGACGCATAACCGCTTCTGTATCGGCTTGAAAATCCTCGTAGAAGATAATGTGGATGCGCTCATCGGGAAAATGAGTCCGATAGGCGTCAATTTGCTGCCAATAGTTGGAGGTATCCACCAGGGAATCCCGATTGATTCGCACGGCTGTATTGAAATCATAGTGAACCTCTTCCCCGCCGTGCGATCGTTTCTGTAACCACAACGACTCAATGCGGGCGATCGGATCGCGGACAATGTAGATTAGCTTTAAGTCAGGAGCGTAAGCCACAAGGCGAGAAAGGGTGTGCGGATAACGTTCCTTGGCTGTGTAGCAGTTGCTCCCTTCTCCCCGCATCCGTTTCGACCCCACTTCATTGTACAGGGATTCATACCAGTCAAATCCTCGGGCATAGATGGGATCATGGGAGAAGAAGTTGGGTTCTTTACACTTAACCATGAACACATCAGGATGGTGTCCCAAAAGCGTGCAGAGTGTGGTTGTGGCACATTTTCCCGCACCGATGACCATATAGTTGGGTTTCATTGTTCCACAGGTGGGTATGAGTTGTAGCGTCCTGAAGCCAGTCTATGGTCAAACAACCACTGTCGATCGTCCGGGGAATTATTTAACCAACGTTGAATTAAGTCTCCCCATTTTACCGGAATTTGCAGCCGTTCCCAGGTAGCGGATGCAGCAGTAGAAAGGGTTTGATAGAGTTCGGGGTTAGCCACGAGTGTTTCAATACAAGCGGCTAAAGCCAGGGAGTTACCGGAGGGAAAGATTAGGGCGTTGCTTTGATGTTGCAAAACCTGGTTAAACATGGGATGGTCTGAAGCGACAATTGGCGTGCGGGTGCAGAGGGCTTCGTATAGGGTCATGGGTAAACCCTCTGGATAGGTATGTCTACTGGGGATGATGATTAGATCGGCGTTTTTCATTAACTGCATCACCTCATGATGGGAAACTAATCCCAAAAAGTCTACAGAGTCTTGAATTTGCCGAGTTTCTGCTTTCTTGACAAAATACTCGGTTTCGCCGATCCCGGCTATTTTTAACTTGATGGATAATCCCTGGGCTTTTAAATAGGCTATTGCTTCTAATGTATCGCCAATTCCCTTAGCTTCACTCAAAATACCAACGTACAGAAGATGCCACGGAGGTTCATGACGGCGGAGGCGTTTTTCGGGAAAAGATTCTGGGGTAATCACAGGGGGCCAATCCCAGGGAATTATTTTTTCTGGATTAACGCCTATTTGCTGAAGCGATAAGCAGGAATTCAGATTATGATTGGCAATCCATTCAATCGGGTTTTGATTTAAAAGTCTTGATAAAAAATAGTATTTTGCTCTCTTGCGGAGAGTTTTACGTTGAAATGATTCAGCAAAAATAGCCAGGGTTCTAATCTTTTTGTTGACGACACACTTGAGGATATGGGGGAGACTGGTACGCAGAATTAAATGATTGGGATTTTGGGCTTCAATGATATTAATCAGGTGTTTGGTGTTGAGTTGGCGCTGAAATCCTGCACCGATTGCTCGCACCCCATTGGGCAGGACTTGATTATAGGCGGTGGCTGTACAAAAACAGAGAACGGTAACGTCTTCAACCCGTTTAGCAATTTCGGCGATGGTGTTAACTGAATACTTTTGGGCATAATAAGTTTCTGCGCCCCCTTCAGCTAAACGCTGGGCGGCTTCACGGTAATCTCCTGCATGCTGAACTATTAATAAACGCATGTTTTAATCGATAGATATGATGAAGGTGTCTCTCCATATTCACCCTGTCAGATTAGGGGGCGATCGCCGACCATGACATGACCATGGGTTTGGGTCGAAATTCGGTTTCTTCTTTGAGGCGGGTGCCTTTGCCACCACATAGAATGGCGACGGGGATAGTGTTCATTTTCATTATTGCTATTCAGTCTTTCCTTTCCGATAAAAATATAAACGGCGAAGTTATAATTACTCTCTCAAAGACCAAGAAAGTGGTTCAAAAAAAGGGATATTTTGTAGTTTGGGGTTGGGGAATTGAGCGCTTCCCAGACAACAGAAAACTCTTGCCTTTTGAGTTTGACACATTTTTTATTTTACCATTCCATTAGTTAAAACTGATGTTGCTTCTCTAATTCAAGCAAGCACTCTACTACTTCTGATACATTTACCCTGAAATCAGCGGTACGTTTATACCAGATCATATCATCTTTACCTATTAGTTTTTTCTCCGAATCCAGTCCGGCACAGTATCCATTATAGTATCTATAGGTGTGTCCGAGGGATTTTGCTAGATAGTATAAATCAGGCATAAAATACTCATTTGCGAATATTTCTAACACTTTAATTTGACGAGAAAAAATAATGTTAGCTTGTCCGGCACCGAATGTACCGACTACATATTCAGCATCATAAAACAGTTCTATTTCATCTTCTACTGACATATCTTCGAGAAAATATTTTTTGAATCCATAGGATTTTAATGCTTCAAATAGTTCAGCTTCATTAATCATTCTTCTGTGTCTTGCCTTAGATCGAGAAATAAAAATTCGGTTAACCTTCTTACTTTCTCGTTTGGGTAATACTTTTCGTCGAAAATATTCAATATATTCTTGCGGCAAATATAAACGAGTTGAACGAGTCATTTTAGTAGAAAATATTAGTTTATCAATGGAATAAAGTCTTTCTGCATTCTCAACGACAGTCAATTTAATGTTTTGAGGAGCAAGTTTTTCGATCAAAAAACGCTCGGTATTCGTAGGTTCACTTGAAAACAATAACTTAATTTCATCAATATTTTGATATTCAGGCTGATTCAGTAAGTAAATCTTCGGTATTATATCTACCAGCGTATGAGCATGATTTTTTTGACGACCATATTCCCTAATTAAGCTACAAGTACCTGATATTTTTTCGGGTTTACTAGCAAAATGAAATAGATTAGTAAATTTTATATTAACCTTTTTTATTAAATCCAGTATTTGATAGGGATTTAGATAATATAGGGTAGAGATAGTTTCTTTGATGATTTTCCCTGATTTTGTAAAGATCAGGTCATATCTGGGGTAATAAATGACTTCACTGAGATTTGCTGTATAGATAGCTGGAAGAGAATAATCCTCTTTATGTATAGCTTTATCGAACTTTAAACCTTCATTTTCTATTTGCTTGAATTCTGGAGTCGGGACAGTTTCTGGCTTAATCGGATGTAATTTTTCAGCATTAGGAAATAACTTTTCTAGCGGATAGGATGGTATTAAAAAAAATCTTGTTATTTTATAGACGTTTTTTGCAATGATATTCTTGATTTTTTTATAGATAGATTGTTTTGTTGTAAGGTTTTTTGTTGGCATTTTTCTATCTGGTTGTTGCGTAGTATTGTTCTTATACCATACAGCAAGCAAACTTTTTAGTCAACTGTTACTTCAAACTGATCAGGTTGCCTTTATAGCCCAAACAGAGGAGGATGTTCACGTATAAAGACGAGAATCCGGGCTTCTGGAAATACAGTATGAATCCGATCTGCTACCTCTTTAGCATGATATATTCCTATTATTTGAATACCAGCTAAGGGAGCTGCGTAAAAATAAAGTACCAGTGAGGAAAGCTGTATTCATCAACTCAGCCAAGCTTGATTGGTATATTATTAAGCCGCAACTCCCTAAGTGTTCGTGAGACAAAACTGGGACAAGTTTCCGTCTAGCTGCTTCCTCTAATCCCGGTTCAAATACTCTACGTACTGACTCGGCAGAAAAACGGAAGGTGTTCGGAATAACAAATTGTTCGATAGCTTCAGCAGAGGGTGATCCCCACGGAGCCAAAAAGCCTAGGGTCTCATCTTTAATGAGACCATTCTGTAGCCATCCTGAAGCTGTTTTAGGGTAACCGATATGAATCAATAATTGTGGATTTGAAACCATAGTATCAGCCCAATGTATTCAAAAATTCAACATTTAAAATAGACTTTTAACTAAAAATCTCGAAGATGCCAAAAATCAATAGGTTTGCCACAATACTCCATCAACTTCCAGCTATCAGCTTCCAGAATATCTGCCACCCACTCACGAGTCTTTGGATTCCACTGGGGTCGCCCCTCAATTTTTTTGAAGAACAGGCGTTTTTTTAGGGGGTTACGCAAAGATTCAGGAATCAGCTTCACCGTTTTGCGGAACATTGAAAATGATCGCAGTCTAGAAAGGGTGTTACTCGGAACCAGCTTACCCCTTGTACCACCCAAGCGAAGATTGGAGTTCACCAAGGGTGCATCAGGATCAACATCCAAAAACTCAAAGCAGCGACGCATGACTGCCTCCGGATTCACTTTGAAATCTTCAAAGAAGATGATATGAATGCGCTCATCCGGAAAATAAGGTCGATACGCACTGATTTGCCGCCAATAATTGGAGGCATCGACTAACCAGTCACGGTTAACATGCACCGCCGTGTTAAAGTCGTAGTGGACTTCTTCTCCACCGTGGGATCTCATCTGTAGCCAGAACGATTCAATCCGAGCGATTGGATCACGGACTAAGTAGATTAGTTTCAAATCTGGGGCATAAGACACAATGCGAGAAACAGTCTCTGGAAAAACCTCCTTCATCGTATAGGTATTGCTGTTCTCGCCTCGCATCTTTTTATTACCCGCTTCCTCATAGAGCGATTCGTACCAATCAAATCCACGAGCGTAGACTTCGTCTTTGGAGAAGAAATGCGGTTCTTTACAGGCAATGAGGCAGACATCAGGATGTTGTCTCAGATGATTACAGATGGTAGTAGTCGCGCACTTAGATGCTCCAATAATCATGTAGTTAGGTTTCATTTTCCTTTCCTAATTTGACAATTGCCAAAGCCGCAAAACCCTTTTTATCCATTAGCTAGCGACCCCTGCCTTTCCAACCTCTCGACCCTCTTGAATAGTAACGAGGAGCGACTTAAGCGCCGCCCCCCATCCCAGTGAACTATCATAAAACTGCTCTTGCACTGCCAGACAACCCAGTCGCTTTTGTTCATAAAACTCACGGTCATCACACAATTCTAGCAAGGCGTCACCATATCCTTTAATGTCATCGGGGGGAACTTCCACAACCGCATCCCGCACATAGGACAACGCCGGACAAACCGCTGAGGTGACCACAGGACGACCCGATAAAACGCCCTCTACCACAACCTGATTGAACCCTTCCACGAAGTCAGTCTTTGTCGGTACGATAATGACATGTGCCCGATTGAACATCTCATGCATTTGGTTTTTTTTGCAGTGACCATGGCATACAAATGATGAATCAACTCCAGCTTCCTTGGCAGACAGACGCAAAGACTCTAACGCCGAACCTTTGCCGCAAACATCGAATATAATATCCTTTCTACTCTCAGCCGCAAAACGCTTGGCAACTTCCAAAAGATCGAAAACTCCCTTATCTCGCTCGATGCGACCCGCAAACATTACACGAAACGGCGAACGATTCTTATCAGGTTCATCTAACCTAGCGAACTGCATTCGACGGTAGATAGGGAGGTATTGTACTATTGGTCGATGCTGACCTGTAGTGGTTTGTACAACCTGCTCAGATATATCGTTCGACATCGATAAGATTGCAAAACAGTCTTTAGTAAACAAATGACGGCTGAGTCTTAGCATCAAATCCTCCGACTTGCTGCGCGAACCATACTTGCGCCAAAGAACGCATTGTAGGGAAGGGACAACTTGCACTCCCAAGCTAGGAAGCAAAGATAAGATAAACCAGTGTGTTGTTCCATCAGCCACTACTGCAACATTAGCTCTAAAGCGGACTGCTGAGGCAATCACACCTAACCCATACCACAACTGACCCAAGTGGTAGAGTAGACCTGAGGCCTTACGCATAGGGATTGGACGATGCTCTATCTTAAATTGACCGTCATGTAATAATTTCCTATCGTTACATGAAGAGATTATATAAGCCTGTGCATCCAAGTCACGACAAACATCGTAAAACTGACCTGACCAGGTTACTGAAACCTGTGAAGGGTCTTCTTCTCCCTTGACCCAATAATTATAAGTGCCAATCACATTCCCTGGACCGGCGGCGTACAAAACGCGAAGGGGTTTCGGCATCAGTGCTTGCTTCTTATCTGTTGATGTTGACATTTGTCATGATTTGAGGAGTTCTAATAATAGGTCATATAATATGAATTCTCAATTTATCATACCTTAGTGGAGTGGCACAGCTAAAATTGTGGAATAGATTGGTTTCGTAGTAGGGGCTTTAGCCCTCTCCAGCTATGCGTTAGAGCACTAAAGTGCTTACTACAAACAAAACCCTATTTTAGCTGTGCCACGCCACTAGACTATTTAACCCGATTTTCCGACTGTCCCGCTGATGGAAAATGCTGTTCAATTATCTCTAAAACTTCTTGGGCAATGAGCTGATTCGCATGTTTAGTAAAATGTCCATCCCCCTTGAAATTTTTTAAATCCGTCGCTGGCGCAATCCGATGAGTACTGACAAAGGGAATTGAATTCGCCTCCAGAGTCGGCTGGAGATATTCAAACAGATGGTCATCATATCCCCGATCATTAAACAGTAGCACAATCGGCAGCTTCCCATCTGCTTGAGCCGTTTCCGCAAACTCCTGCACCATGACAGGTAACACCTGAATATCTGGCAAATCCTGATTAAACCCTGCTGACGTATGAATTTCATTCGTCAAACCGACTTGATGCTTTTGTCCCCAAGAACGGCGAATCATTCGGATAATTGCCGAATAATCAGTCCAATTTTCCTCAAATAAAAAGGAATTAAAAAAGCGATCATGGTTTCGCATCTGGTCAACAAACGCCTGCCATTTCTCCTCATCCTTGACAGCAACACGAAGTTGTTCTATCGACTGAACATTAGGTTCAATTGCCTTTAACTCTCCGTTTTCCATCACATACTTAGGAAACGTAAAAGCCGCCGGAACTTCAGCCCCCCAAGTCATCCCACTTATAGCGCTGAGTCCTTTGACACTCGACGCTAAAACCCCTAAAATGACCACATCCGCTTCATGATGCCCCCGGTCTAACTGGTAGGCGGCAAACGAGTGGTTAGGCGACGCCGCCGGTCCGGCAATCAGTCGTAAGGTAATGTTAGGATTAATCGTCTCCATTGCCCGACTGACTTGGTTAGAAAATGACATGCCATAGGTAGCAATCAGTAACTCTTCACCTGGGTCAGGGCGAACGGGTTGACCTTCGTGATTTTCCGACCAATTTTCAGAATCCAGCCATCCGGCTAATGCCAGTAATGCCGTCGATTCATCCGTTGCACCCACTTGCCGTCTAATTTTACCCTCAATAGACCGCCCATAATCAAAATACAGATTCAGTTTTCCCGGTTTAGCGCGAGGGTTGGCGGGATAGGGAAAAAGTAAATTCACCGCGATATCGAACAAAACCAGAAACCCGATAAACCACAAACCCGTTTTTACTGAATCCCAGATCAGATTTTTGGGAGGAGATTTAGAACTGAAAATAGATAAATTGTGCAGGTTCATTGCTCGTACCCATTACTATCAGAATCGTTAGAATGGCATATAAGAGACCACGCATCATGGCGGGAGAGCGACGATAAAAATACTGATGCCCCGCATAATATTCTATCACCTCATAACTCATCAATATTGGCAGCCCCAGTAATCCCGAAAAAGTGGGTCTGGGTATACTGAGCGCTAAATTCCCGAAGTCTAAAATCAGAATCTGGGTAAAACTAATTACCTGAGCCAGAGAATTGGCGCGAAACAATAACCAGCCATAGCAAGTAAAGACAAAGAAAAATAGAATCGCCACGAATGAACCGACAAATCCCTGATTCTTTTTCATCTTTGGCTTGCGCTTAAATATTGTCGTAAACACGCGATGAACACACAACAACGCGCCGTGATAAAATCCCCACAGGACAAAATGCCAAGCCGCACCGTGCCACAATCCCCCCAGCACCATTGTCGTCATCAGGTTCTGATACGTTCTCCGTTCACCGTAACGGTTGCCCCCTAAAGGAATATACAGGTAATCCCGTAACCACGTCGAAAGACTAATATGCCAGCGGCGCCAAAACTCACTAGGATTCTGGGCAAAATAGGGTAAATTAAAATTAACCATCAGTTCTACCCCAAATAATTTAGACACCCCCCTAGCAATGTCTGAATACCCGGAAAAGTCACCGTAAATCTGACCCGCAAATAAAAAGGTAGCTAAGACTACATCCAGCCAAGACACAGTACCTTGAGTTTCGTAAATCGCATTCACGGAAACCGCCAAGCTATCAGCGACTGCCACCTTCTTAAACAAACCGAATAAAATTAAATAGACACCCCGCGTCGATTGGTCTAAGCTAAGCTGACGCGGCTGTAATAAACAGGGAAGCAACTTGGACGCCCGTTCAATCGGACCCGCCACCAACTGAGGAAAGAACGACACAAACAAAGCAAAGTCCAAAAAACGATTGGTTGCCGGCATCTGGCGGCGATAGATATCGATGGTATAACTCATCGTCTGAAAGGTATAAAAGGAAATACCCACAGGGAGAACAATATCTAAATGCCAGAACGCTGCCGACATGCCCAAGGTTTGAATCGTTGTCTCGGCGCTATCGATAAAGAAGTTAAAATATTTAAAGAATCCCAGAATACCGAGATTACTGAATAGACTAATAAACAGAAATAAACTCCGCCGCTTTGCCACCTCCAACGCCGCCAGCCGAGGATAGAAAAAATTAGCCAGCGCCACAACTCCACCCATCCCCAGGAACACCAACCAGCCCGACCCATCCCTAGGTAGCAGTTGAGACCATTGCCCAGATAGGGCTAAGGGTTGAGTCATCAACTCCATCCCATTCCAGCGCACGGTGACAAAAAAGAAGGCGGCGAGTAAGATATATCCCGAAGGAAACCAACGTTCACGGCGGGTTAACTCACCTTTGTCAATCATCAACCCACAGCAAAAATCAATCACCGTGGACAAAACAATCAGAAACAGAAACCTCTCATCCCACCAACCATAAAAAACATAGCTAGCTACCAGCAGCATCAAGTTTTGACCCCGGAAGGGTAGAATGCGGTAGAGTAAGTAAGTAACCGCAAGAAAAATGAAGAATTCGACGGAGTTAAATATCATTGATGGCTATGTTCCCCTATCCTCCCAATGAGTAGGCAGATTCAGGTATTGTGAGCTGGTTTAAATTCTAATCAATTATGCTGGTGTTGTCGCTTCTGAGCCAACGAACGCCGAGCTGCAGCGCGATTTCCTTTCACCTTCTTCGCCTGTGTCTCGTTAACAACCAACCCCGATATTGCCCCAGACGCCAACATATAGGTTGGGGTAGGATGGGCATTCAAGAGGCTATCAAACATAAACAACATAACCACCACCGCCAGTGCTGCAGCTGGGGCTACTTTCGGATGAAACCAAGTTGTCCCTGGATACCGCAACACCCCAAAGCTAATCACCGGCAATAGCATCGCCAGATATAAACTGAACAAGCCAACCACACCATTGTGAGTAAATCGCAATATCCATAAACTGTCCGCCGCCACATACTCCTTGCCACTTTCTTCATCTCTAGCTACCCATCCCCATTTGCCATGACCAAATACTATCCGTTCCCTTGCCAAGTCACCCAGAACTTCTTCCTGATTAAACCGTTCCCCTAAGGAACCTGATCTATCGTCACCACCAATGAGTTCAGTGATTTCACCGACAAACTCTAAAATTCTATCCTTTTTTTCGCCCGTAAATTCCCCAGTCACTCCCCCGTAGAGATAGGAAAAGATAATCACAATCGTCAAAAAGAAGGGCAAAGTCGTGCGAAACCATTTCGCTGAGAAAATAATAGCCACCCCCAACGCCATCAGAAACAAAGCCCCTGTGGATTTGATCAACACAAAAGTAATCGACAACACCGACACTAGCCAACTCATGGGAATCCCCCAAAGTTGTTTAATCACCCCAGCTTGCCAGAGCCAAATCCCAATTAGGGATGCCGACATCATCCAAATCCCCACCTGAAGCCCATGAGTCATAAACACTTGGGGTCTAAATCCGCCGTAGCGAATAGTTTGGGCGAACATGTGGGGGAAATACCCGTAAACCATCTGGTGTAGCTGCGGACTAAAGCGGATTTCAAATAAACACAATGGCACATAAACCAATCCACCGATAAAAATAGCGATTGCCAACAAGCGCAGCCCCCGTAGATTATTCAGATAAATGCGACCGAGAAAATAAGGCATTCCCCATTGTATCGTTTGGTCGAGGACAGCTGACATCCCATCATAAGCACCCAAACCACTGGTGATTGATGAAGCCAATGGACATAGACACCAAATCAGCATGGGTATGTCAATCCAGCTAAATTTAAATGACCGGAAGCGTCCTACATCAAAGACAAATGTAGCAAGTAAAATACTGTAAGAAACAGCTGATACGCGGTCATAGTCTGGCAAACCAGGAAAATAAAATCCGGCTTTTTGGGGTAAAAACAGCCATGCACCAATAAAGCCGATAATCACTGCCTTCTGCGCTGGAAACCGCACAAACAGAAATAAGACAACGGGTATCCAGGCGAGCATGGCGAGTTGGGCTTGCGGAGTCATGGATGTTCCTTTGTACCTACATAAACGGCGTTTCTCTGGTTAAGATTTCTGACTCAGATGATTTCGCACATCTATCAAAATTGGCGGAATCAGTTTCTTGACAAAGGTCTTAACTTTAGTCCCTGAGGATTGGTTGGAGGTAAATTTTTCATCCGGTCGAGTCTTAAACAGGGTGGAATGACCAGCACCGGCAATTTCTTCGGCGGGTCGCCCATTGCTGTAGTAATATAGCGCCAGTGATTTGCGCGTCCGTCCCTCTGGACAGGTTAATGGTTCAGGATGTCCGTGATAGGAAAACTCGGTGAGAATTTCATCTAAGACAAACTCGGGCAAAAAGTTATCAATAACGATATGCGGAAACGGCTGGGCTTGAGCGTAGGATTCTTTATACTTAGTTGCTAAATCATTTAAATAATCCGGATCAATACAAAACAGTGCCGTTGAATTCATAGTGCATCTCCTGGAATAGATTTTAGTTGGTGCTTTGAGCAAAGTTTCCGCAAAACCATCCTTTGATAGTGAAAGCGAGTTTTGTTATCCACTTGGAGCATTAGTATCTGAATTAAGTAGCTAAACCCGCCCCTACAGGTTTCCCACAACTATGTTCATCCCTCCAAAACCACCTCTTGATAACTCCCTGACTTCACCACTCGTCCCTTCTCCAACATATAAACGCGATCGCAGTTCTCAACAGTAGACAGCCGATGAGCAATCACAATCAGAGTTTTCGTCCCCGCCAGAGCGTTAATTGCCGCTGTCACCCGACTCTCTGTCTCATTATCCAATGCTGCTGTTGCCTCGTCCAGCACCAAAATCTCCCGTTCATGATATATTGCCCTCGCAATACCAATCCGTTGCCGTTGTCCCCCCGATAAACGCACTCCCCGTTCACCAACCCCCGTCTTTATCCCATCTGGCAATTGCTCAATCAATTCCTCAAGCTGCGCCGCTGCGATCGCCTTATACAATCGCCCCTCATCAATCTGATCATCAGAGACACCAAAGGCAATATTCCGTTCGATTGTATCATCAGTCAGAAAAATAGATTGGGGAATATAGCCGACAAGATTTTGCCAAGAGCGCAGATTGTCATAGATCGATACACCATCCACTTTAATATCTCCACTCTCTAGCTCCAAAAGCCCTAATATCACATCCACTAACGTCGTCTTTCCCGCTCCCGACTTACCAATTAAGGCAATCGATTCCCCTTTCTTAATTTTAAAAGAAATCTGGTCAAGCGAGAGTTCTGAAGCCCCCGGATAACGATAGGTTACATCAATCAGCTCGATTTGATTCGCGAAACTCAACAGGTTCCTATCTTTATTTCCCCTATCAACTAATCCCTTCGCTGTTGAACCGTTTAAACTCTCTAAACTATTGTGGACTTCTCGTTTCTCTATCTCCTTGAGATCCAAGTAGAGCATATCTAGCGCATGGCTAGACGTTCGCATTGTCGCCATTGAACTAATGAACTGACTTGATGCTGGAATTAAGCGCACTGCAGCCACAGCAAATACTCCCATTACAGCAGTCAAATCTTGCTCACTCTCAGTGAAGAAGATGTGAAACAGAGAAACAAAGAGAACGACAAATACAATTAAGCTAGTTTTAATAAAAATGTTCGGTAATATACTTGATGCTTGGGATAAAGTAGCCGCCCTCGCATATTGACGAGCTTGCCTGTCTATTTGATTCTCGAAATACACTTCACACCCGATTACCCTAGTTTCTTTCAATCCGCCGAGACCATGATTGATCGTGCGAATCATTTCTCTCTGAGTTTCCGATTGAGTTTTCCCCCACCGTTTAAATCTATGTCCCAACTTATTGAACAATAAAAATGTCGGCACTAAAATCGCCAAAATCATCACTAGAAGTAGGGGGCTGCTATAAGCCATTAACCCCACTAAAACTCCGACAACAATGCCGTTCGTCATAAAAAGGAGTAGCGCCAACAAACATCCTTGAGTAAACATATTCGTTTCGCTAATAATATTTTTGATGATGTTCGCTGTATTTTGTTTTAAGTAAAATGTATAGGGGGCATCTAAATAAGCTTTGAGTAACCGAGATATCAATCGGCTTTTTTGTTGATGTGTGTATCTATAGATATAGGTTTGAGCAAGGAAATAGAATATGGATTGAATACAAAAAATTGCAATAATTATAAATCCGACGATGGGAATAAATTGTTGAGGCGATTCAACTCCTGACTTTCGATAAGCCCAGTCAAGTACGGTAATACTTTGAATCGATTCTGGATTGGACGCTAGGCTGAAAAATGGCCCGACTAAGCCAATACCAAAGGCTTCGAGAATTGAGGTGAAGATAAATATTAGTAAGAGGAAGACAAGGCTTTTTCGGCTTCCTGTTAGGACATATAAAACTTTGGAAAGATAGTCAATCATCTGTATAAATATTTTTTAAATTAGAGCCTATTTACCTGAATTGCCGGGGATGGGGAAGGGCGCACGTCTGTGCTATTTACCTGACCAACCGCCAGCTAGGGGGAAGGGCGCACGTCTGTGCGCCCCTACAGATGACCTTTTTTGATAAACGGGATTTTCTTTGATCGGCAATACACATAGAATGTTGAAGGTGGGTTGGGTTATGACCACACTGTTAGCTTTATGGTGGAAGGCTGTAGCTAAATTCACTTACACTTCGGTTAGGGTAGCCAATTTATCCTATACTCTTCCAATTTTAGAGGATAAATAGCTCAACTGTTAACCCTTGACTCCTAAGAAACAATTTTTGTCACAGAGGGTTGAGGAGAGGGCGACCCGAACCCATTCAGTAGCTAGAGTTGTTAATTAGTGCAAGCGGGTCGCCCCTACCTTACTTGTCACGGTATGTGGTGTAACGAAGGGAGGTAAGTTTTGACCCTTCGCTTCCCTCGATGACATGACGCCTCTCGTGTGTAGGGGCGGGTTTCACGATTATCTTTTCGATTCCACAAGAGATGTGAATAAACCCGCCCCGACTCAGGGTTCTAGACTTTGTAAAAAGTCAGGTCGCCCCTACAGGTTCACCCCAGTTTTTTTGGGTAACTAACGGGATCAAACCAGTTCTATTTGCGAATCATCACCAATCATAAACCGCAACGCCTTAGGACGCCGTGGCGCTATACTCAACTTTGCCCGCTGTCCAATCACACTGTCCACAATCCGTTGCTGCACGCCAATCACCTTCGCTCCCTGTAAAATCACACTATGCTCTAAGTCTGTATCAACTAGGGTCACTTGGTCAGCTACACTACTATAGGGACCAATAAAACAATTTTCCAGATGACAATTGCTGCCAATGGTCACGGGTCCACGAATCGTACAGTTAACTACCTTTGAACCCGAACCTATCTTGACCCGCCCAATCACCTGACTATTTTCATCTACCTCGCCTTGGACAGCGGTTTCTAACAGGGTATCCAAAATAACCCGATTGGCTTCCAATAGGTCATCCTTTTTCCCAGTATCCAGCCACCAGCCTTGCAACTGGAAGGACTCCACCTTCTTCGGCTGGTCAATCAGATATTGAATCGCATCGGTAATCTCCAGTTCTCCTCTAGCCGAAGGTTGGATATTCGCGATCGCGTGGTGAACTGTGTTAGAAAATAGATAAATCCCTACCAATGCCAGATTCGAGGGTGGCACCTTGGGCTTTTCCAGCAACTGCAAAACTCGCCCCTCTTCATCCACCTTAGCCACCCCAAACGCCGTTGGGTTAGGGACGGTACACAGCAGGATTAAGGCATCTAGCTGTCGTTCGTGAAAGCGTTCGACAAATAAGCTCAAGTCACTTTGTACCAGGTTATCACCCAGATACATTAAAAAGGGCGAATCCCCTAGAAACGGTTGAGCAATCTTAACCGCATGTGCCAATCCCGCAGGCTGATCTTGCCGGATATAAGTAATTTTAGCCCCAAAGCGATCGCCATCTCCAGTTTTGCTCTTAACTTCCTCTCCGGTTTCTGGACTGATAATAATTCCTATATCGGTAATCCCTGCGGCGACAATTGCCTCAATCCCATACCATAAAATTGGCTTGTTGGCAACCGGAACGAGTTGTTTTGCTCCAGTATATGTTAGGGGTCGTAGGCGCGTCCCTTTACCGCCGGAAAGAATCAGTGCTTTCATAAGATTTGCTTAGATGGGCTGGAGTGGCTGGTGCGGATAGAGAAAAAGTTTATTATGCCATTGCTAAAATATAGGTTTTGTAGTAAGCGCTTCAGCGCGGCACTTTAGTGCCTACTACGAACGTTAAAGGGGTAAATCAGACCAAAGATCTTTTAGGGGTGATTCACGAATCACAGAGGCAATGTCCGCCTTTTGTTCAGCCGTAAGCTGGGTTTTCCACTTGGACATACTGGTACGGGGATCGCGGTAGACGCTGTAGCGAGAATTGGATGACTGACGCTCACCAGAAATCGAAGTCTTAATAAAATCATGGGTGGATTGGCTAAGTTCCCAGCCAACAAAGTTAAATATTTCAGACGTCTTGCCCAAGGGATCAACACATAGGTTTTCATAAACTACAACTAAACCTTTGCCATAGGTTTGTGCAAACTCAACCAGGGGTTCGACTCGGACACGCCAGTACACCGCATTCAACTGAGCCGCTGACATATCTTCAAGTTGCTCCTTGTAGTGGGAGAGGTATTTACCGACGGGAGTGTCAAGTTGTTGGCGAACGCCTGCAATTCTCTTCGACGTGGGTTTAGATAGACCCTTACTTGCAAGGAATTTTAGATCTGAGGCTACAACCGCAAAGGGGTTGCGAACTATGACGAGCATATATGGCTGTAGCAACACTTCGCAAAGACGAGACAACAGATGGTTGGGGAAAACCACGTCTTTAATCAGTACAGGTGTTTGTTCCGTAAGCTGCCAATGCCCATACCACTCGTACAGAAATTGTAGTGCATCGACTCGACGCCCCAGTCCATGAAACAGACGTAATAACAGCCTATTTCCTTGCCAAATGCTTTTTTCCGGAAAGGGTTGCAAGTCTATACCGGGGTAACTTCGCTCAACTATTGACTCAAAGCGGCGACGTAACTCGATAGCATCGCCCGATTCCAGATCTATGAGCCACTGCTTATAAGGTGTTAACCTTGAGGGATTAAATGGTTCATGCTTATAACTACAGTGTTCATAGGTATTCAGGATTTGAGCTAACCATGTTGTCCCTGAACGACCAGCGCTGAGAATAAAGACATAGTTTAACCTTGAATCATCCTTGGCTGCTGAGGTTGTACTAACACTACTGGTTTGATTAAAATTATCTACCATTGTCAACTATTGGTTATTGCTGAACATAGAGTTGTTTAAGCATTAGCCGCAACCCTGTGCGCCAATTGGGAGGATGATTCCCTAATACAGCTGATATCTTCTGACTCGACAGTACCGAGTATGCTGGACGCGCTGCTGGTGTGGGATATTCAGCCGTAGTAATTGGTACAACCTGCTTGACCTGCAACGGGAAGCCAATTTGTTGAGCTTCCTCAAATATAGCCACAGCAAAATCATACCAACTGGTGACACCGCTATTGGTAAAGTGATAGATACCCGTCAGAGTATCTGATTGGAGAGATTGAGCCAACTGCGCGATCGCACTTGCTAAATCCCCTGTCCAGGTTGGCGTCCCCACTTGATCCACAACCACTCGCAGTTCGTCACGTTCCGCCCCTAGTCTTAACATGGTTTTAACAAAGTTGCCTTTCCCTTGCGCCCCATAGACCCAAGCGGTTCTCAGAATAATCGCGCGATCGCAGTGTTTTAGCACTCCCTCTTCTCCCCATAACTTTGATTGACCATAGGCATTGATCGGATCAGGAGTATCGTCTTCAGTATAAGGTGTATTTTTTTTACCGTCGAAGATATAATCGGTGGAAACGTGAATTAACGCCGCCCCCAACTGCTGTGCGGCTTCTGCCATAATCGTGGGAGCTGTACCATTGATCGCATTTGCCAGTTCAGTTTCGGTTTCCGCTTTATCCACGGCGGTATAAGCAGCAGCATTAACAATCAGATCGGGTTTAAATTCACTGATAACCTGGCGAATTTTATCCGGTTGAGTTAAATCCAGCCTCTGGCGGTCAACTCCCATCACCTCTCCCAGGGGGGCGAGGGTTTGTTGCAGTTCACTCCCCAGTTGTCCAGCCGTACCTGTGAGTAAAATTCGCGTCATGGATAAACTTCCGCTGTTTTCAAGGGTTGTCCGGCTTGGTCTTTTGCCGATAAGATAGGCTCTGTGGTTAAATCCCAATCAATACCTAAATCGGGATCATTCCACAGCAATGTCCGTTCATGCTGCGGTGCATAATAATCCGTGGTTTTGTACAAAACCTCAGCTACATCGGAAACCACCAAAAAGCCGTGGGCAAATCCTGGCGGAACCCAAACCTGTCGCTTATTTTCAGCACTTAGTAAACAGCTTACCCATTGTCCAAACGTGGGAGAACTTTGGCGAATATCCACCGCCACATCTAATACTGTCCCCACGATAGCCCGCACCAATTTCCCCTGAGATTGCTGAATTTGGTAATGTAGCCCCCGGAGAACGTTTTTGACGGAACGGGAATGATTATCTTGGACAAAGGTAGCGCCTATGTTCGCTTTCTCGGTAAACGCTTTCTGGTTGTAGCTTTCCAAGAAAAAACCACGCTCATCCCCAAAGACGCGAGGTTCTATAATTACAACCTCTGGAATTTTAGTCGGAATAATTTGCATTTAACCTTCTGGAGTTATATAAGGATTCGTGCCGTTAATATTGTCGGGATACCATATCATCAAACCCAGACCTGAGAATGTTCTTTAAAGTCTATGGTAAAGACAATGATAAGTTACACCTCTAGAATAGAAGTTAATTGAATCAATTGAAAAGCTACTGAAGTTAAAAAGTATGACCCGCATTGGGGTAGTAACCATCGGCAGAAATGAAGGAGAACGACTGATCCGTTGCTTGAAATCCGCGATCGCACTCCTTCCCCAAGATACACCCATTATATACGTGGACTCCGGTTCCACGGATGGCAGTGTGGAAGCGGCTGAATCTCTAGGTGTTCAGGTAATCAACCTGGACATGTCACGCCCCTTCACCATGGCGCGGGGACGCAACACGGGATTCAGGTATCTAGTCGAACAGTTCCCCGATATCAACTATGTCCAGTTTATCGACGGCGACTGTGAACTCATCCCCGGCTGGATTGAACAAGCCATCGAAACCCTAGATAATGATCATAAATTAGCGATCGCCTGTGGACGACGGCGGGAACGATTCCCAGATGATTCAATCTATAATCGCCTTGCTGATATGGAATGGAACACGCCTGTGGGTGAAGCCAAAGCCTGTGGCGGGGATGCCTTAATCCGCGTCAGCGCCATTCGAGAAGTGAACGGCTACAACGAAACCCTCATCGGTGGGGAAGAACCAGAAATGTGTATCCGCATGCGTCAACGGGGTTGGAAAATTGTCCGCATTGATGCCGATATGACCTATCATGATGCGGCAATGCTCAAGTTTAGTCAATGGTGGAAACGCTCTATGCGTGGGGGTTGGGCAGTAGCAGAAGGTGCGGCGATGCATGGCGATCCCCCTGAAAGGTATATGATTCGGGAAAGTTTGAGCGGTTGGTTGTGGGGATTTGTTCTACCTGTGACAGCTCTAAGTTTGGCTGGGGTTACATCGGGTCTGAGTCTATTATCATTTTTGGGATACCCTGTTTTGATGTGGCGAGTGTATCGGTATCGCCGCTGTTATGGTGATTTGCCGTCCCACGCCGGATTGTATGCTCTTTTTTGTGTATTATACAAGTTGCCGCAAGTGATTGGGCAGATGAAATACTGGCTGATGCGATGGCGGGGTCAGCAGGCAACATTGATTGAATATAAAACATCGATATAAGATCCTCCTGTTTCCTTTAAAAGGGGAAAGTTAGGGTTGATACGCCTTCTGTTAAGAGAGTCTGGGGGTGAGTGACGTTTAAAGGCTAAAGCCCTTACTAAGAACACAAACCTACTGAAATAACTCGGCTAATTTTGCCGCCTCTCTCGCCGCATCATGCTGTTTCGCTACTCGTTCCGCCCCCACCTTACCCATCTGTTCCAACTTGTCTACTGGAAGCTGTAAGACTGTACGCATTGCTTCAGTCAAAGCGGTAACTGATCCCGCTGGCACTAACCAACCACAAATTCCTGGCTCAACCAGTTCAGGTATGCCTGCTACATAAGTGCTAATCACGGGACGAGAAAGAGCCAATGCCTCCATAATTACCACAGGTAAGCCTTCGGCAAAACTAGGGAGTACCACAGCCCGTGCTGCTAAAATTTGTTGCTGCACCTGATCATTACTCAGCCATCCGGTAATCTCAACCTTATCCTCTAACCCTAGCTGTGCGATTCTATTTTCAATTTCTGGTCGTAGTTCCCCATCCCCAACCAGTACAATTTTAAAGGACAAGCCCTCTGCCGCTAACAAACCTGCTGCTTCTATCAACAGCAGATGTCCCTTCTGTTCGCTTAACCGCCCAATGCACACCAAATGTGGACAATCTGGCACAGGGATAGGGGACTGAGTTAAAAACTTTGCATCCACCCCACAATGAACGATATGAATTTTCGACCATTGTTCTAAAGCACACCAGCGATACAGTTGACTCTTGCCAAAGCTGCTAACTGCCACCACAAAAGCTGCTCGCTTAATTTTTTCCGCTAAGGAGATTGCTCCTACTTTATCAAATTCTTCCGGTCCATGAACCGTAAAGCTATAGGGAGGTCCGCCCAAGGCGTGACATAACATTGGCACGGTGGTAGAGTTGGTGCCAAAGTGAGCGTGAACATGGGTGATTTTTGCCTGAGAAAACCATATAAGCAACACACAGGCTTCTGCCAGGTAAGCGAGATGACGCAAAACTCCCCGTTCTGATTTAAACCCCACCTGAATGGCTAGCCTTAATGCACTCAGAAACCGCATCGGTCGGGTTATAGCAACCCGGAGTAAGCCCAAGAGTAAGCCCACTATACCAATATCTAATACAATCCGGGTCTTTTCCAGCTCTAACTTGTCCCCTTCGTCAACTAACTCGGACGCACAAGAACGGATAGCGAATCGAGCAACGGGAATCCCGCACGCTTCTACTCCCAGAATTTCCCGTCGGATAAAGCTGTGGCTAACTTTGGGGTATTGATTAACTAAATAGGCAACTGTCATTGGTTATTAGTTATTGGTCATTTGTCCTTCGTCCTTCGTCATTTGTTAAGGGCGGATTTTGTTGTTCCTTTATCGGTGGGGAGGGCGGGTTTTGCTGTTCATACCACGTTGCTTTCTATCATGTCATTCTGAGCGAAGCGAAGAATCTGGACAGATGCTTCGCGTCACTCCGTTTCACTGCGTTCTGCTCAGCATGACAGATTCTACCTTAGACTGCAACTTGGTATCAGTTATCAGTGGAGAGGGCGGGTTTTGTTGTTCCGTTATCGGTGGGGAGGGCGGGTTTTGTTGTTCATTTATCGGTGAATATATGAATTTAGTCCCTAAACCCGCCCCTACCAATGGGTGACCCTAGACGTTCCACCGGAACGTCTCTACAATACAATTACGAGACTGAAACCGGGGTTTTCTCCCAGCTATTATCCTGGGGCGCGGGCGGTAACCCCATAAATCCTGAACGTTTGATATGATTGGCGATAATCCCTAGTGTGGGCAAGCCAAAGGCATCTAACTGCGTGATGGTTTGCTTAACTAACGAATTCTTGGTTTTCTTGATTGCCGTCACCATCAACAACCCATCCGTGTGCCTTGCCAAATAACTGATATCCATACAACTGGGGAACTCTGGCGTATCATAAACCACCAAATCAAATTTAGTCTGAAACTCCGCCATGAGTTCCTGCATCTGCGCCGAGGCAAACCGCCGCGTCAGATTTGGCCGAGGTTGACCTGCGGTTAATACAAACAGATTATCAGAAATCGGCGATCGCTGGATAAAATCATGGGGCATCAAATTCTCTGCCAGTAAGTCACTCAACCCTTTAGCGTTCGATAAATTCAACTGTTGATGAATCTGAGGGTGCGTCAAGTTCGCATCCACCAACAGCACCCGTTGACCCATTTGGGCTGCCGTTTGAGCTAAGTGTAACGCAACCGTGGATTTACCATCCCCCAACGCCGCCGACGTCACGCTCAGGGAACGAATCGGGCGGTCAGAAAACAGAAACCGGATACTGGTATAAATGGAGTCAAAGGCTTCCAGAAACGTCGCATCCGGATAACTCTGCTCCCCAGTCTCTTTATCCTGCCTCAGATTCCAATTTTGATAAGCCGGAACTTCACCCAACACCGGCAAATCCGTCGCATCCTTGAGGTCTTCTGTGCTATAAAAAATATCTCTAATTTTTTCCTGGAGAACTCCTAACCCCAGACCTAAGACTACTCCCCCCATCACACCCATCAACAGCAGCTTGTCGGAGGATTCCGCCATATTCAAAGGCTCCCCTGCTCCATCACGGGCGATTTGCGGTTCTGACAGAATTTCCCAAGGCAGTTTATTTCCGGCTTCCTCAACTTGGAATGTTTCCCGCTGTCTTAAAAGTTGATTCAGCGTCTGAGTCGCCACTTCCAACTGCCGCTGGAGTTCGCTATACTGACGGATAACTTCAGGCATTTGAGCGGCTTGTTGAGCGAATGTAGCTCTCGTCTGGGCTAACTGCTGAGTGCGTTCTTCTAACAGTTGAATCTGGTTCGTCGCTTCCACCAGTTGCTGAATCAGCCCCATGCGAACTGAATTCTGAAATGTCATCACATCAGAATTATTTGTCGTGCTTTTTAGGTTCTCGCCAATAATCCGCTGGGCTTCTTGATTCAGCAGTGCCAGTAAATTCTGTCGCTGTTCCTCTAGGGCTTGCATCCTGGGGTTATCCGGGCCAAAGCGGGCAGATTCAATGGCAATCTGACTTTCAACTTCCTGAATTTTCCCCAACAACCCTTGATAACGAGGGTCTTGGCTTAAGGCAGATGAAGCAATTGCTTCCTCTGGTGATAATCCTAATTGTTGCCGCAAGTTAGTCGAGAGGGTTCTCAACTCCCGTAGCTCTTTTTGGGTGGCTATCTGTTGGTTTTCAATATCCCGGACTTGGGCAAGTAATTCTGCCCCTTTAGATTGGGGGTCAATCAGGTTATACCGTTCTTGAATACTTTGAATCTGTTTCTGAAAATTAGTGACACGCTCCTGCAATTTCGGCAGTTGCTCATCGATAAATTTAACCCCTTCGCCAATACTGCTCTGGCGTTCATCCAGACTATACTTTAAATACTTCTGGGCGGTTTCCTCTAAAACCAACTCGACCAGTTTTGGATTATATCCTTGATAACTCACTTCCAGGATCTTGGTTCCAGAATCTCTACCTTTTCCGACACTAACCTGTTCAATATTTAACCCTTGCCTTAAAGCCCCGACACTAAATCCCGGATATTCCGTTTCAATTTCCTCGACCACTGGCTTTAGAACACCCACTCCCTTTAAAATTTCAATCTGAGTCGGATAATCCAAACTAAACATTTTATCACTTGGCACGCCATCGGTGCGAGCCAGGGCGCTAGGGTCACTTGCCCGTTCTTCATTGGTTACGGGTTCTACTAATAGGCGAAAATTTCCTGCATAAATTGGGGGTTCTTTGGTACTTACATACCAAGCAGCTGCGGTAGTTAGGGTAGTCAAACCAGCAATCAGCCAAGCTTTCCGCTTCGCGGTTCGCAACAAGGGACGCAAATTCAATCCACGTTGAGGAGTCGCTGTCACCTCATCAGCAAAATCAGCAGACAATGGCGGATCAAGTCTATCGCCCTTGCCGTTTGATGAAAGTGGAGAATCCCGTTCTATTTCCATGTTGACCTCTGTCATGTTGACTGTACCGCACCCAAACCCTTCTTTAGCAACAGTTCCTGGCATGTCTATTATGCCAGACCATTGAGCCAACTGTCTCTATCCCTAGGTGTCTCACACAATACTTTTTTGCCAATTGGCGAGTCTGCTTAATCCATTTTAAATCAAACCCTAGATGACCATCAATAAAGGTTTGATAAAGTTTACTTCAAGATGGTAATTTTTTTTCTCCCGGCTGTTCCCCAGAGGGAACAGGAACAAGAACCCCGCGCCTGTTGACAATCTTTGACTCAATTAACAAAATTGATGTCCAGGTACTTAGAAGAAATTAAAACTTTGCCCCGTCAGGAGGACGACTTATTAATCGGTGAACCGTCTACCACCTAAAAAGGAGCCTTATACATCTTTAACTTCTGTTTTAAGATCAGCCACAAGAAACCTACATCATCGACAAAATATCGTTTCCACAATCGTCTCGGTTCAATCATGAACCGATAAAACCACTCTAAGCCGATGTCACTAAGAAAAATTGGCGCTCTTTTGACATTACCGGCTTCAAAATCGATGGTTGCACCGATTCCCATAATGATTTTAACCTGATCATCAAATTTGTTTTTGTATTTACTGATAAACAACTCTTGTTTTGGTGCCCCAACTCCTACACCCAATACTGTAGCGCCTGACTCATTAATCAGTTGCACAATTTTTTGGCATTCTTGTTCATCATTTTCAAATCCCAAAGGGGGTGAATATTCGGCTATGACGATTTCCCGACCAATTTTAGCGTTTATTCTTGCTTGAGCTTTTTTGGCTACGCCCGGAGCGGCTCCTAATAAAAATATGCGAATATCTGGATTATTTTTGTGATAGTGGCAAAACTCTGGAAAGACATCTGAACCCGATAATTTTTCTTTGAAGGGAGTTCCCAAAAATTTAGAGGCGTAAACCAGAATTTGGCTATCACATATCAAATAGTCAGCCGCTTTATAAGCCTGTAGAAACTGTCGATTTTCTTGTAATTGCATGAGGTGATCGACATTAGGAGTAAAGACCACACCCTGCTTTAATTTCTTTAGAAACTCATCTTTAGAAAAATTATCAATATACAAGTTAAGAATTCTAACTTTTTTACGAACTGAAAGACCGCTATCTTCACTAGCTAAAGACATCGGCATAACCTCTGATTCAGGTGTAAACTGACTATCCTGTTGGTCTTTCATTGAGCGTGGAACTGATGATGAGTTCATAGTAGAAGCAACCCCATTAATAATAACATTAACTTAGGCTGGAATTGAATGGCTATTGATTCAATTTAAGGAGCCTGCGCCGAATAGTAAATCTGTCAGCCGACTGATTTTCAGATGGTTAACTGGTGTTGGCTGATAACCTGTAGAAGATACTCTAAATAGTCGAACCCAATTAAAGTTGAGCATGAGGACAAGGGAATAGGAAACAGGGAAATCTTAACAGTAAGGATTTGACGCTTTAACATTTCTTAGTACAACGGAAAGAATTTATGTCTAGGTACTTCTATGTCTTTCCCTTGGCTAAGAATGAAAGATTGATTGATTCTGTTACGATACATTGGGTGTGAATCTTAGCGAAAATACGCCACCCGTGCATCCAAACCCTGCGATCGCAGCTGATGGGAAAGACTTTCGGCAGTGTTACGATCTGTAAATGAGCCAGCATTGACAAATTTGCCCCGCCCGGAGTCGGCGGTAAACGCCCCCGACGCATATCGTTGCACTCGGGTAAGTGTATCACCATTGTAAATGGGGACAATGACAACATAGCGATTAGATTCAGGAGTCGGGATTAACCCCAACGCCTGAAGTGTGTCTTGACTCGCCACGCCATCGGGAAATAGATTATTCGCCTCCTGAAACTGCTCCACAGCGTCCTGAGTTTGGGCGCCATAGATGCCATCAACTGGACCTGGATCAAAACCTGCCTGTCTTAACTTTAGCTGAAGTTCAACGACATCTTCACCGCGATCGCCGGGACGCAACTCTCGGAGGTTAAACGGTTGCGTCGGAATGGGAGGCGGCGGCGTCACTTGCCCTCTAGGAGGGGTTAAGATGTTCCCGATACTCGGAGGGGTAGGCAATGTGCCGATCATGGAACTCGGGGGAGGTAAAGTGGTTAGGGCTAGGGTAGAATCGAAGGGGGAAAGACTCTTAAGGTTATCGAACAAGAAAGATTGAGTGCGTTGACCGACAATTCCATCCGCAACCAGTCCCTGACTACGCTGAAATTGCCGGACAGCATCTGTGGTGATTTGACCAAAATAACCGGTGGGTTGTTGATTGAAATAGCCTAATTCCCGCAAACGCTGTTGAATCTCAAAGACTTGAGATCCACGACTTCCTTGCTGTAGCGTTTGGGCTACAGCTTTATCTGTGATTCCTAGGCTGCTAAGGATGATGGCGAATAATAGCCAATGCCAAGGTACGGCAGCCGAAGGCTTGGTCGGCTGCCATTCATCCAGATTGAAACTCTCTAGAACCACCTCGGCTTGGCTTTCCGACGCCCAGACAAGATGGCTATAGGCAAGGGTTTCCATAGGTTTCCCCGATAGCTTTTATTGCTAGTTTATCAAGCTATCTGGGAAAATGGTATGGGGGGGTATGTTATTGTTGTCGGCTGGGGAGGATGTCAAATTAATCCTGATCGCTCGATGAGAACCGCCGACAGCGCTGCTATCCCGGTAATTGTCAAGGCTAATATAGGGTGTTGACCTTGACTTACGGCAAACGAGGTGACGATTCCAGCACCCAAGGCGGCGGTAATTAATGCTGTCCAGATATCTTTATTCGTATTTTTGTGGTACATGCGTATTTTTCGTTAAAGGATTTTGGATCAATTTAGACAAGTTTTCTAACCGTACCACTCTCTTTTCTTTAACTGAAGTCTTTGCTGAAGTATTGCAATCAAGATTTAGATTTAGCTAACTTTCTTAATATAATCTCGATGCCACGCTATTTTGATGGATGATGGTTATGCCCAGTGATTGAGCAACTACTGCTATCAAGTCCGGTTCAGCGCTGATGATATATCCGGGTCTTGGCGGGAAAGCAATCGCACTAGTTAGAAATTCAAGCGGACATGATGCTAAATCAGATTGAGGAGTGATGAGGATGAGCCAAATTAGCCAATGGAGTAAGCTTGCCGCACTCTGGGCGTTAGGATTTACTTTAGTAGAAGGTTTGACAGCAACGGCGAGTGTAGCTGTTGGTGCAGGACAGACCCCGTTTGTGACCACTTTTGTTCATACCCAAGAAAATGTAAAGATAAATCCTGACAGAAACCTTTTAAGCCACCAGGGTGTGACGTTCTCATCAAAGCCATCTAATACCATTTCTGTTGAATCGTTAAACGTTTACACAACTGGACTAGCGCCCAGTGGGTTAATAGGGCGCAACATCATCGAACATGGGTATAACCTGACAAGTTCTTTTCTCCTCACTCAAGGGCTGAGTGGGCAATGTCGGGCGGCGACTCAGTCAATTTTTATCTACGCGGAACGTTCTACCGCCAATCCAATTCGCGCCTTACAAGCTGATGAGCAAGTCATCCTCGCCGAAGCCAGTGGTAGGAATGGTTGGATTGCAATTCGTTCTCCAATTAGTGGATTTGTCCAAGCGAAAGATCTTAAGCCTTGTCCGGGGAATACGGCTGCGACTACGCCCTCACCCACACCGCCTAACCGTTGTCGGCGAGTGATTTATGAAGAAGAAGAAGGGTTAGCGATTCGTGAAAGTCCCAATACGAATTCAGCGAGAGTGGGTGGTGTCTTCCCTGGCGATCGCGTCGCTCTTTCTGATCCGCCCCAATTTAGATTAGATGACGCCGGACGGGAATGGGTGAGGATTACCGCCCCGACGGCTGGGTGGATATCGAATGGATTTCCGCAACTGGGCGATATTAATCTTAAAGCATGTTTCTAGTCATTTGATCGGGGCGGGTTTAGTTACTTATGGGTACTAAGGAAACGATAGTAGTAAAACCCGCCCCTACAAACTATGCGATTGAGGGAAGCACAGGGTCAAAACTTATTCCACTCGCTCAACATTTCCCGCCTTAACCCAACCTTCTTGTTCACCTTCTGCCAATCGCACTCTCTGCCATTTTTTATCATCGCTTTCTTTAAGGATGATAATATCCTGATTGTAGGCTACCCCGCCAATGCGATTGGCATCAAGACTGGGAGAATCGCGCAGGCTTAATCCTTCGGGCCAAGTTACCCTCGCTTCATAAGCGCCAGGGGGTAATTCCTCGGGTTCTGGGGATTCACTGGGAGTAGGAGTAGGACTAGGACTAGGTTTAGGCTTCTGGGTAGATTGGGCGGGTTTCTTCGCCGAATCGGGGGATTTAACTGGCTGGGCTGGTTGTTCTTCAGCAAAAATGGGTTTAGCTGGATTCGCTGACAATTTTGTGAAAAAGTAATAGGCGACAGCGCCACCTCCTGCTAATAGTATGGTAATACCCAGAATAAGACCGATAAAAAATTTGGCAATACCTGATAAAATCATAGGATTTGTCATTCCTAAAAAAAACTCAAAAGTCTCTCACTTGCACGGGGCGGGTTTAGTCGCATCTTTTGTGAGGTAAACAAACGATAATAGTGAAAAGATCCCCTACACAAAACTATGCCCGATTAGCAAAGTCAAGGATCACAACTACAAATTTTTATTGCAGTTGACGCTGAATCCGACTACTCAAACGAGTATCTCTAGACGCCATACGTGCTTTTCCCGCCGCCGCCCAGTCTTTGAGAAATTGAATTTGTTCTTGGGCGGTACGAGCGAGGGGAACGATTTGGCTGGCGGCTTCTAATATATCATCAGTGGTAAAATCTCGATTTTGACTAAAGCCAATGTGCATGGCTTCGATCAGCGTTTGTTCGATTTCTGCACCGGAAAAGTCGGGGGTTTCGTAAGCTAGTCGTTCTAGATCATAGTTCTTTAGGTTATGAGGCCGCAGTCGCCCTAAGTGCAGTTCAAAAATAGCTTGGCGTTCGTCTTGAGAGGGTAAGCCAACGAAGAATATTTCATCAAATCGCCCTTTCCGCAGCATTTCAGGAGGGAGTGCTTGGATATTATTGGCTGTGGCGACGACAAAGACGGGAGATTTTTTCTCGGCTAACCAGTTGATAAATGTACCAAACACCCGACTGGCGGTACCGGAATCGCCTTTGGATTCCACTCCCGCAAACGCTTTGTCAATTTCGTCAATCCAAAGAATACAGGGGGCTAAGGCTTCAGCGAGTTGAATCATTTGGCGGGTACGGGATTCGGATTCTCCGACTAAGCCGCCAAATAAACGCCCTACATCTAAGCGTAATAGGGGAAGATGCCAATGATGTGCGATCGCCTTAGCAGTTAGTGATTTTCCAGTTCCTTGGATTCCCACTAATAGCAAGCCACGGGGATGGGGTAATCCATATTGTCGGGCGCGTTCAGTAAAAGCACCGCCTCGACGTAGCAGCCAGTCTTTGAGGTTATCTAAGCCACCAATATCGGAGATTCTTTCTGCGGTGGGGTAATAGTCTAAGATTTGGGTTTGACGAATCGATTGGCGTTTCTCCTCTAGCACCATTTCCACGTCATCGGGTTGGATTTGTCCCCGCGCCGCGATCGCTCTGGCTAATACCCGGCGTATCCGTTCTAAGGATAACCCTTGACAAGAGCGCACCAGTTCATCTAAAACTTTGTCGCTGAGGGATTGATGGGTTGCGGCGACTAAGCGGCTAATTTCGGCTTTGATTTGTGAGACATCGGGTAAGGGAAACTCTTGTACTGTCAGCACTTCAGTTAAGTCTGGGGGGATGGCGACTTGGGGGGTGACGATGACGATATTTTTCGGCTGGGATTTGAGGAGTCGCGCCAGGTTTTTCAGTTTACGGGAAACGGAGATATCCTCCAGAAAGCGGTGAAAGTCTCTGAGGATAAAGATAGAAGGGGCATTCGGGGGGATTTTCTCGACAAACTCTAAGGCTTGTAAGGGATTGCGGCGTCCAAACCCTTGATCATTAGGGTTTCCTTGATAGCCATCGACAAAATCCCACAGATAAACCCCACGTTCACCCAAGCGTTGAGCCACCTGTGCGATCGCGACTTCGGCTCGTTCTTCTTCCAGGGTGGGGATGTAAATCAGGGGGTAGCGGGCGCGTAGAAGCAGCTCAAACTCATCATTAAAACTCATGGGGTATTGGAGTCAAACGCGACAACTTCAAACCGAATCATTCACCAAACCTATATTTTACCTCTGTATGAATGAGAGGAGGGCGGGTTTTGTATCTCAGTTCGGAAAAATCGTTAACATTAATTTCTCAACCCGCCCCTACCTACATAAATCTGGGAAAATGACCAATGACCATTATTTGGGCAATTGTCCCTTTAAAATTTCCAGAGCATCCCAACGTCGGTCTGTTGGCTTAGTGGTGTTATTCTCATCAATAACAATTCCTGGACAGTTAGCGTCACATAACTGTCGGGGAGGAATTTCTAGACACAATTGCTCATAAAGCCAACTATTGGGATCAAAATACCCTTGGGGATGTAAGGTTTCCACCAACTCCTCCAAGGGCGTTTCTCGTTCTAGGACACCCTGATCCTTTTGGTCGGCGGCTTCATCTAACCAAACCAGTTCAGACACATCCAAGGTTAACCGATGATTGTACTGCTGCAAGCAACGGTTACAGGCTAGGGTAATAATCGTTTCCGTTTGCGCCGATACTTCCAAATAATTCCCTTGATGCTTAACGTGTAAGCCGCCTCGAACGGGCGTTAGAGTTTCTAAATCAGGCAGGAATTCATTCACCTGAATCACATCGGTTTGCTCTGGTAATTTAAGCAATCCAGGAATATAAACTGCTTCCATGATGCCACTCCTTTGCTGCAAACAACCCACCGTACTCCAGAGGTTAAACCCTCGCTCGCCACTCAAGGACGTAAACGAACCACTAAGCGGCGATCTGGTTCTTGACCCTGACTATGAGTTTCTAAATCTTCACATTCCTGAAGAAACGTATGCACTTGACGGCGTTCTGCAGCGGAGAGCGATCGCAATTCATAATCTTGACCGGTCTCCCGCACTTTCTGAGCCGCCTGATCTGCTAGTATCCGGAGTTCCTCTTGACGCCGCAGACGGTAACCATTGAGTTCAACGGTATACGCCGCCTGATCTACTGGTAGCTGACTGAGGTTAAGAATTGCGTTTGCCAAATACTGTAGCGCATCCAGAACCTCACCATTGGTGCCAATCAGGGTTTGAATTTCTGCCTCGGTCAATTGGCTTTGGTCAATGGTCAACCAGTAGCTCGCTTTAGGATCTTGGTTCTCTTGCGTAACTTGCACCGTCGCCGACACATTGGATAAGCGTAGCAACTCTTCCAGCCACTGCTGACCCCGCTGCTGATTACTCATAACTAACTTGACGCTTTTTTCTTGGAACGTTTCGGTTCAAATGGCAGTGATTCTCTCCCTTCGCCTGACTTTTCTTTCGATTGGGTTTTCTGTTCCGCTTTTTCTTGCTCCTCAACCATTTTCTGGATATTTTCCGGTAGGGGTTCTCGCATCAAAATAAAGGATTGTAGCGTCTGAAAAACGTTAGCAATCACCATATACATCAACACACCGGCTGGTAAGGGGAAGAAGAAGAACATCCCAGAAAATAAAACTGGTGTAATCTTATTCACCGTGTTTTGCTGCGATGAACCACTTGGAGCATTCTGACCGGTGAGAATCTGGTTCACATACAAACTCACGCCAAAAAATAGAATCATGCCGACAATATCCCAGTGGATGCTGCCATCCTCTTCAAAGGCGCCCACCCGTCCCAAGGCGTCAATAAAGAGGAATCCTCGATCTGCCGCCAATCCTGGAATTGTTGCCTTGAGCGTTACCTCGCCCGGTGCTAAGGCTTCAATGGTGCCATCTTCTCTCAAGCGCACCTTATCTTCCCCTTTGGTGATTTCCCATCGAGGAATAATTTTGGTGTCTGGATATTCCTGCTTCAGGGCGCTTAAGGATTTCCCCTCAACGGATTGAAAGTCGATTGGCGTCTTCTCCCCCACCACTAAACGATTACCGCTCGGTAATACGGCGGCGACTGGTGCGTGCACACCATCGGCAAAGTAAATATTTTGGGGTTTGGTGGCAAAGGCTTGGGGTTGGATGAACTCCATTTTTTCCCGGGGAAAGATTTGAACATCCACCGTATAGTTCACATTAGAAAACGGTGATCCCCGCAATGTGGCAAATAGGGCAAATAAAACAGGCATTTGTAGCAGGACAGGGAAACAGCCAGCTAGGGGATTACCAAACTCCTGGAAGAGTTTGCTCATTTCCTCTTGTTGCTTCACCTTGTCATCGCCATAGCGTTTCTGAATGTCCTCTTGCCGCTTTTTCATTAAGGGTTGGGTAATTCGCATACGCCTCATGTTGCGAATGGAGCCTGCGTTCAGGGGATAGAGAGCAAAGCGAATTACCAGAGTCAGTGCCACGATGGCAAGACCGTAGCTAGGCACAATCCCGTAGAAAAAATCCAGGATTGGCAGCATGACGTTGTTAGAGAGAAACCCGATACCAAAATCCATTCGTATAAATTCAACCTAGGCGCTGTAACGTTTTCTGAATCTAATTTATCGAATATTGGCGGCAATGGGAGGCAATGTCACCCAATTTATCGCTCTTAAGAATCTAAGCTGTAATCGGATGGGGCGACTTTGGCGTCGATCGCCCTCTTTGGCAGCCCAGAGAAATTCAATGGGCAAATGTATCCAAAGTTACGGAAATTTTTTGAGCGGTATAAAAAAGTTCAACTATTTCCCGTACCCCACACCCAAACCCTAGGAACATTGCCCTCCTGCTCACCGCCGCTATACTTTAAGCCTTAACGGAATCCAGAGGTTTACCCGTTTTGGCAGACACTTTTTCACCGATGTAATCGTAAATTTCGCGAAACTGAGGCATAGCCCGCAGTTCTAAACGGCTACCATCTTTCAGGATAACCACAATATCTCCCCAAAGACCGATACCACGGGGAACTTTCCGCAGTTGAGCAATTTCGGAGTAGACAATATCCGTGCGATCGCGCCCTTGCCATCCTCCTGTCACCGAAATGCGGCGAGTGGTAATCCGATAGCGCAACCACAACGCCCGCACAACCGCTCCAATGGTTAAGGGCAAGGCGATAACCGTGAACCCCAGCAAAATGTTTATAATCAAGTCACCGACGTGGGGACCCCCCTCATAATAGGTTTCTTCTTTAATGCCCATTTATTACCTCAGCATCTACCAATAACTGCTCTAATTCTTGCAAAAATTGAGCATATTCGCACTCCAAGGCGTTGGGAAGTACTCCAACTATGACGTACCAACCCGGTTTCAGTCGCGGCAATAATTGGCGCAAAGCGGCTCTAATCTGTCGTTTCAAGCGATTACGGACAACGGCTTTTTTACTGACTTTTTGGCTGACGGAAATACCAATGCGAGTAGGCGGCTGGCTTAACAGATTAAGCTGTGAGCTGTCTGAACTTAGAACATCCTCATGGATAATCCTGGGCAACCGCAACCCTCGCACTGTTAAATGACGTCCATAGCGACGAATTCCCTTTTGGTATACTGCCTTAAAATCTCGCCAATGCCTGAGTCGATTTGCTTGAGGCAACAATTGTTATTTGTCCTTTTTCCTTTTTCCTTCGTCATTCGTCAGGGAAGGGGCTATAGGGCGCCTGATCAAGCACCCTATAGTACTATCGACGCCTAATGGTGAATTTGGCGTAAGTCCTGAGCCTTTAACAGGTGACATTACACCGCTAGACGATAACGTCCCTTACTCCGGCGGGCTTTAATCACAGCTCGACCGTTTTTGGTTCGCATGCGGGCGCGAAATCCGGATTTGCGTTTTTGCTTGCGGCTAGTACCGCCTAATGTGCGTTTTGTCATCGTTTATTGTTTATCTTTTTACCAAACCAGATGGGAATACTTGGGAAAACTCAAAAAAGTTCTACAACTTTTCCCAGTTAACCCAAGAGTCACAATTTTCTAGCTTAACATTCCAATCCCCTAATTTGTCACGCCTGGGTATTAAACTTATCCCTATCTCTCATTCCTCATCGTAAACCTCTATTCCTCCCCGCATTGCTTCGCTGAATGCGGGGAGGAATAGAGGTCAAATCTCACCACATTGAGTGGCAAGATTTGACCAGTCCAGTTGAAGGCACGACGATTAACCCCGTGCTTCGCTGCAACAACTGGACTTTTTTGGCAGTAAACTGCCCCAATCGTTTCCAATTTCCATCGCTAACGGAAACCTGAGTTTTAGTGTCCCCAGAACA